>NZ_JBHZAG010000020.1:0-116856 GCF_042754125.1 Amycolatopsis sp. NPDC059235 | reverse complement strand
ATCGGGATACTCAGCCCCAACACCTTCGAGCAGTCACTCCCAGCGGCTGCATGAAATCCCGTAAGCCCCTGTCCACCGTTCGGGGTGAACCTCACCTTGCCCGGGACGCGTCACAACGGGATGGCCACCAAGCTTGCCGCGCCGTGCAACGGTCTCGAATCGCCAGGTCCGCCAGCGAGGGAGAAGGCCATCCGGATCACTACCGACGTCCTGTCACGTTTCAAACGACACCAGGCGATCCACCCCCGCGCTGCTCTCCGTCTGCCAAGCATCAGGCAAATAGTGGAAACCAGGGTCGGCATCGGGGTCGGGAGGAAGCAGCGAATCGGCGCGGGCATGCATGTCCGTGGTGGAGCCGGCCAGCACCAGCTTGCTCTTGTCTCCTCGCACCGGGCGATGGGAGGCTTGCTCGCGCTGGACGAACCGGTGGTGATTGGCGTCGGCTGAACGACCGTCCTCGATCATCACTCCTGCCTCGCGGAAGCTCGCCATGATCGTCTCCAGCGCGACCACCTCGACCCGATTGACCCAGAACCGATCACGGGTATCGATTTCGAGATGGTCCGCGAACGCGCGCAATACGCCATAGCGGTGGAGGTTTTCCAGAATCTCGCTGACTACGTACCAGCCGGAGAAGATCACCGGGTAGGAAAGCCCGCCGATGACCGCGATCATCCGGCTGATCGCAGGCAGCGCGTGCCAGACCATTCCCAGCTCCGCCACCCATGGCAAGTCCGGGTGGATGAGCGGCACCTGGAGGATGTCCTCAGCCGGCAACTCCGTCCACATCGGATCGTCATCGCCGATCTGGAACGCGACCGGCAAGACGGTCTGCGATCCGATCGGCGCGCTCCAACCCAGGTCGCGCAGCGCCGTAGTCAGCTCGACGTGCTTCGGATCGCCGAGCGTCGTACCGTCCGGCAGGGCACGTCCTGCGTAACGGATAAGCTGGTCGTTCCAGATCCGCAGCCGGGGCCCGTCCGGACCGTCGGGCGGGAATACCATGATCATCGGGCGCAGCTTGCCCCCGTTGGTGGCATAGCGCAGGTAATGACCGAACGAAGAGACGACTTGCGAGACGGTCATCTTGGCGCGGGAGAGGTCGATCATGGCCAAGTCATCGGTCTCGATCCGCTCGAGAGACTGGAAGGTCCCGCGCCGGATGCAACGGGGTTCGTTCCGCCACGCTTGCTTGAGCCCGTAGAGCAGTTCTTCGTCGGTCAACCGGTAAGTGCCGGTCAGGTCCAGTTCCTCGAGCACGGCGGAGATCCGGGCTTGCCGGTCGCCGGACAGTGCGGAATCCGCGAGGAATTGAGCAGCGCGCCGCGCGATCTCGACCCTGCCAAACAGCGAACCGCGCGCAGCCGAACGCTGGGGCGGTACTTCGAGTGCCGAATTGCGACCGTTTCGGGGACAAGTAGTCAAAGGCGTTCCTTCGTCGACGGGGCGGGCGGAGGACAAGATCCAGCAGAGCGGATGGCGCTGGGATGGGAACAAGCGACGCGGGCACCGTTCAGAGCACGAACCGATTCAGGGGCACTGTCACGATCGAATGAGCGACAGCGGCGAACACCGCCCGCACGGCAGCTCGCGCTACTGATGACGTGCGGCTGGCCCAGCATGAAACAACTTGTGCTGTCGCGGGCACCTCGTGAACCGAGGAGATCCAGTCCGCGTCCGGGCTCCGCGCGACGCCAGGAGCTGCTGGCCGAATTCGTCTTCCACCTCCCCCTTCGCGGAGTCCGCGCAAGGATGTGATCGGATTCGAAACCGGGATTGCCCGGCCCCGCAACGGACTCCGATTCGCGCGCGAACTGAAGCAGTCTTCCAGCCGAAGGCGCTACGGCGCATCGCCGACTCTGCCCAGCCGAATATCTCTTTGTCTTCTGCGCCATCGACGTTGTCCGGAGGATCGCCGGCCAGCGCTACGCCGACTCCGGGTGCCACGCGGGGCGCGGTCGATTCGCATTGCCACCAACCGGTGGCCCAGTGGACGAGTCAACTGCAGTTCCAGCACGGCCGACGATCCCATGAGGTCAATTATCTGAAGATCCATGCGGAAACACGAGCCGACGGTCCGATAGGGCAGATTAGCCGACCTTCACGTTCATCGTGAGTTGACGCGACCTGTGAGGATTCCGCGACCATATCGATCTCGATCAAGGCCGAAGGTGCCAGCGACGCTCGTGGCTGCTTCAACGGGAAGGCTGGCAGCCTCCACGCCTGCACGCTGCGACTACAATTCAACCTCGCATTGTGCCACGTCGCACAGGCAGGCGCGTTTGTGGCGATCGATGCGATGGCAACTTGGCCGAGCCGGGTCAGACGCAGCGGCGGGATCCATGACCGGGCCGGCATGCCACCGCTCGGCGAGCTGCCCGCTCAGTGTCTGCCTGTCCATCCGAAACGATTCGGGCGGGCCCGGACGCTCTCGGCGGCCTGACTCCATGCCGGACTCTTTGCGACGTCGTGGCGGGTGGCCCGCCAGGCTAGGCATCCGAGTCGGCTGGAGCGCGCTGGCCGGCAAGGCAATGCCGACCTGCCCGTGCTAGTCCGCCGTGACCACCGGCTCGATCCTCACCGTGCGCTGGGACGCAGGGGCTTCAAAGACCCTTAGGGGGCGTCTGGGAACTGATGTCGCTGGTGTGGGTTGCGGGTGAGTCGTCGGGACATGGTCATGATCATGGCGATGTGGATCATGGCTTCGTGGTGTTCGGGGAGGGTTTCGTAGTCGCGGACGCAGCGGCGGTGTTTGACGATCCAGCCGAAGGTTCGTTCGACGACCCATCTGCGGGGCAGGAGGACGAATCCGGTGGTCTTGTCGGTGCGTGTGACGATCTCGACGGTGAGGGCGAGGACCTGCTGGGCCCAGGCGTCCGGTGTAGCCGCCGTCGGCCCAGACGCAGGCGATGGTGCTGAAGCGGGCGCGCAGCGCGGTCAGCAGCTGGTGGGCGCCGTCGCGGTCTTGTGTCGAGGCGGCGGTGGCCACGACGGCGAGGAGCAGGGCGAGGGTGTCGGTGGCGATGTGCCGTTTGCGTCCTCTGGTTTTCTTGCCCGGGTCTTAGCCCGCGCTGGCGGCGGGCACGGTGTCGGCTCCGCGCACGGTCTGGGCGTCGATGATCGCGGCGGCGGGCAGCGGGTCACGGCCGGCGCGCGCTCGGACCCGAGTCGCGCAAAGCGTCGTGAACCCGTTGCCACGCGCCGGTTTTGGTCCAGCGGCGGAAGATGTCGTAGACGGTCATCGCGGGCGGGAAATCACCAGGCATCTGACGCCAGGCGATCCCGCCGCGGGCCAGACAGAAGATCGCGTCCAGGACAAGACGCCGCGGATGTTTCTCCGGCCGGCCGCCCTTGTCGGTGATGTTGCCCGGCGGCGGCAGCAGGGGCCCGACGAGCGCCCACTGGGCATCGGTCATCGACGAGGTCGGGTAAAACGGACACGGCGGCGCTGACGTGGCGCCCCGGTCACCGTGGGCCGGGCACGACAAACACGGGCAGGTAGGCGACACTGGCACACGAGCTCCTGGCAGGAACGGTTGGCGTAGGAACCACCAGTCCTACCGGGAGTTCACCCAACCTCAGGGCATCACCACGCCAACCGCCCCATCCAGTTCTCAGACGCCCTCTCAGGAACGACTTTCCCCTTCGGACGGTGCGCGGAGCCAGACAGCAGTACGGATGCCGGCGGGCCGGGTCAGACGGAATACCGGCGCGAATCCCAGTTTCCGGTGAAGAGCGCTCGATGCGCCGTTGAAGGGCTCCTCCGAAATCTCGCTGATGACCGGGAGCCGCACGGTGCCCAGCAGCATCCGCGATAGCAGGCCAGTCCCGACGCCGCGCTGGGTCCAACCGGGAGCGACGCAGATTTGTTCAAGGAAAACGTACTCGGGGCAGTGCGGTCTGATCCGCTCGTGTAGCCAGGGATCCAATTCCGAGCGAGCACTGCTGTACGCGATCAGGAATCCGACCAGCTCGGTCTCCTCCGTCGCGACGATGAAGTGCTCGGCCTCTCCGAAGAATCTCGCATAGTCATCGAAGCGCCAGTCGCCGAACAGGAACCCCTGGCGGGTGCCGGCCTCGCCGTCCGCGGATGACAACTGCCAACTGGCGGCCATCTCAGTGATCCGGCGCAGATGGGCAGGCTCGGCCTGCCCGATGTGCACGGTCGAGGATCTCCGGCCGGCACGCTGGTCAGTATGCCGAATACTCGGCATCGGAGTCGAAGGCATGTCGTTCATCACCTTTCAAGGGCGGGTTGAATACGCACACGACTCGCAAGCCGGTTTCGCCGTCGGCGACCAGCGTGTGCGCGTCGTTCTTGTTCAGCGCGTACATGACACCCGGCTCGATGCGGTGAGACTGGCCGTCCGTGCCGACGAGCTCGCCACTCCCTTCGATGCAGTACACGGCTTCCAAATGGTTGCGATACTCCATCTTGGAGGTCGTGCCCGGACGCACCGTGGTGTCGGCGATGCTGAATCCCATCCCGTCGGAATCCAGCAGCAACCGCCGACTGAGCCCGCTTCCCCACTCCACAGTGGTCGCTTCGGTCAAGCGTCGGACGATCATCTGATCTCCCTGTCTTCGTTGATGGCAAAGGCATTCAGACCGGCAGTTCGATACCCAGGCCAAGGGCGCGGGCGGTCTTCCACACTTCCGCCGCGATGGCGACGTCGAGGATTCCCATGCCGAACGGGTTGCTGAGGACGATTTGCCGGTCGTCGGTCCGACCGGGATGCCTGCCGGTCAGGACGCTGCCCAGGACCGCGTCCACCTTTCGGCAGGCATCCGGAGCCGCGGCCTCGGCCGCCGGGCCGACGACCAGTCCGGCCTGGTGCATGCGGCCCAGCACTCTGCGCGTGTCGCTCCGCACCAACTCCCAGTCGTCGACGACGAGAAGGTCCGCGCGTTCGACGACCTCGGGAAGGACATCGTCGAGCGATACGTGCGCGATCAGGGCGCCCTCGCGAAGCCACGCGTACTCGAGGTAGCCCGAGGTGACGGTCGTCGTGGTGACCACGACGTCGGCCGGCCGCACAGCAGCTTCGGCATCCGGCACGCAGCCGGCTCGGGCGCCGCGCTCCCGCAACCGGCCCGCCAGCCGCGCGCACCGATCCGGATCGAGGTCGTGAAGGAGGAATCCGGCCGACGGCAGGCGCTCGCTCAGCAGCAACGCGTGAGTCTCGCCCAGCGTGCCGCAGCCGATCACCGCGACGGTCTCCACTCGTGCCGCCAACAGGTCCGCCGACAGCGCGGTATAGGCGGCGGTACGCAGGGCGCTGATGTACGCCGCTTCCATCAGCGCTGCGGGGCGAGCGGTCTCACGATCGAACAGCAAGGTCAGGCCCTGCGCGCGGGCGATTCCGAGATCCGCGTTTCCCAGGCTGCTGTTGATGATTTTCACGCCGATCGCCGGATCGTCGTCCCACAGCGCACCCGGCAAAGCCAGCGACCTCGCCGGTCGGCCGTCCGAAGTGGACCATCCTAGATACGCCTCGGCGGGCAGTATGGACCGTCCCACGGCATGGAGCGACAAGGCGCGGCGGAGAACTGCTACCTCGTCGACATGTTCGCACGCGGCGATCACGTCCGCCCGCGGCAGATAACGGAGCGACCGGTCGCCGGGGTGGTCATCCGCCGTCATCGCTCGCCCACCCCCCGAGTTCGAACTTCAGGCTGTTTCGGCGCGCCGCTTCCATCGCCGCGGCGACATCGCCGAGGACACCGCGGCCAGCCAGCCATTTGTCGTCGTAAATCGTGCTCCGGTAGTTGCCGCCGCCGTCAGCACACAACAGCAGGGGCAGCCGGGGAGGTTCCGGCAGGCAATCAGGAGCTGCCAGGCAAGCAGCGAGGACCGCACCGCTGGATCCGCCGAGGGCCAATCCGGTGTCCTCGGCCAGCAGCCGACATGCGGCGACAGCCTCAGTGTCAAGCACTTTGGCCGCCCAGTCATAGTGGCGAGATCCGAGAAAGAGCGAAGGGCGGCTAGATCCGATCCCGGTGAGCAGATGGGGCCCGCCCGGCCCGGGGATCGCCCGCGATCCCACCACGTCGACAGCGAGCACTTTGACAGCCGGTGCCGCGTTGCGCAGATGTTCGCTGATGCCGGCCAAGGTGCCGCCGGTGCTCACCGCGACTGCGACCATACCCAGCCGTCCCCGCATCTGATCCACGATCTCCGGTGCCGTGACGGATCGATGGATCGCTGGATTGGCGGACATCCCGTACTGGTTGGCCCACCGGACGGACTGATCGGCTTCGCATAGCTCGCGCACCACGCGAAGACGATCAGCGAGGTAGCTGTGGTTGCCGTCCGGGATTGTGGCAGTGACGACTTCCGCGCCCAGATCCGCCAGGGACTCGCGCATCGCCGCCGGCAATTTCGGGTCGACCACGGCGACAAAGCCGCAGCCGATCTCCTTCGACAGCCGGGCCAGGGCCAAGCCGAGATTGCCCGAGGTCGACTCGACGAGAGTGGTGCCCGGGGCCAACGGCCGTTCCTCGGCGAGCGCGTTCAGCAGCGACAGCGCAGTCCGGTATTTGATCGATCCGGTGGGATTCGCCAGCTCGAGTTTGAGACACACGGTGCGGACGACCGATCCGGTGCGCACCTGGAGGAACCGCACCGGTGTCTTCGTGGCGGCCCGCTCCAGCAGCGTCACACTCGGCGCATTCGACGCTTCAGCCACGAACATGCTGGCCCGCTTCGCGAGGATCCGCGTACCAGCGCCGTTGCCGGTGGAACCTGCGGCGCGCGGAAAAGTACTCCCACGCCACGAACTCCGTGATCAGCGTCCGCCCTCCGGAACGGGGGTCGTATGCGGTCCTCCCGTGCAGCAGACGACCGTTCTGCAGAGCGATGCATTGCCCCGCGCCGAGCCTCAGCCGAAACTGCCGGGCCGGATCCTTGAGATAGTCGAAGAACGCATGATAAGCGTCATAGTACTCGGTGACCTCGTCGGGCGGAAGCCGCCAGTTGGCGGCATGCGAGTGAGCAAAGAACACCCCGGAAACAGAACCGGACGGGTCGACTTCCAGAATTGGCCGCTGCCGCTGATGGAAAAATTCTCGATCCGCATAGAATTGCTGGAAGTTAATAGGTATTCGCACCAGGCGGCCGAACTTATCGGGGCTCTCCCGGCGGAGGTCTTCCGCTGCCTTGAAGCCGTCCACCAGGATCGAATCACCGCCAGTCGCGTCATGTTCAACGCAGAGCATGAATTGCAGCAGCGGCGGCGTGTGCATATGCGGGGAAAAGTCGGTGTGCACCGACAGTTCAGCCCCAGAAAGAGCGAGGTCAGTGGCATCAGGAGACGATTGAACCACGGTCACATGGCCGAACTCGGTCTCGAAAATCGGCCCGATTCGCGCCGCGAACTTGTCCAGCGAGGCCTCGGAAACGCCATCGAGCAGAACGAATCCGTAGCGCGCGAGATCGTCCGCCCACTCGCCGCCGCCAGGATCCGCGTCGTCAAGGCGATGCCATCGAGGTGGCGACAACTCCCAATCCTTGGCATCCCACAACTCGACACTCTCCCCATCCTCCTCCCCCGGCGGATCATACGCGTGAGCAAGAAGCCACTCTATCGGGAAAGTGCTCGAATGCTCCGGGACCTCGTCCCACTCGAGATAAAGAACCTCGTCGGACACCTCCACCCGGCGCACCGCACCCGCTCCGGAAATCTGGCCGAGGTCCACTGTCTTCTGAAAGCTGCCGGCTTCCCGGCAGTCACCGCACAAGCAGTTGTCGCGGAGCCAAACGTGGTGAAATCGCCGACCAAGCACTACCACACTGTCCGACCTCACAAGATTGTCCTCTCAGTGACAGCCGGTCCACCACGGCCTCACGACGGCGACCAGGTGAACGCCTCCTGCGTTGTCAACGTAACGACTCTTCGCCTCTTGCCTCGAAACACAGCAGATTCCTGCGAGCAAGATGCCTTCCTGTCCGAATCCCAGCTGGCCGCCAGCTTGAACGGCGTCACAGTACAGTCGCCACCGCACCCAGTGGTGAAAGCAAGTTCGAAAAGGCACTGGACACTGCACTGCCGATCCAGCCCGGCCGGTACCCGGAGCAGATCGGCCGAGCAGTCGATCGGACCGTGCCGGTCCGGCCGGCTGAATCGCCGACATCCGAGAATTCAGGCGCCACCCCGTGATGCGTCAGCCGGCCGGAGCCAGGAGCCTGCGCACCTCGGACGGCCAGCGCGATGCCGAGGGGGCCGAAAGGCTCCAGCCACCGGCGCCCAAGGCCGAGACCCGCGATCGATGCGCGAGGCCAGCCGCGGCAGCAGCCGCGCACCCGCCCCTACGCTGTTGCCGATCAGTTCGCTCATCGAGCCGGTCACTCCCCGCATACCGCTTACCTCCTCGCTGAGGAATGAGCACTGGTTCGGATGCGAGACGTTCCTCGTCGAGGTTCACCGTTTCGGCACCGCTGTGCAGCGAGCCGATCGCGTCGGACAGTGCGAACCCGAAGTGCCTTTCGTGCTGGCCTCGACTGGCGACGTCAGCCGGGCTGTTCACCACCGCAGGCGACCGCCGGGCCGGAACCGCTTCGCGCTTCGGCATCTTGTGAGGCGTCCGCGGCGACTTTGGCGAAGCCTCCGCCGTCCGCCGATGTCGAAGGCTCCACCGCGGGAACGGTTCTGCTCGCGTCGGCACCGCCGACGCGGCTTGGCCAGCTGCGTCGCGTTCGGCTGCGAGGAAAGCCCTCAACGGCACGCAGCGGCGGCGGCGTGCAAGCCGGCCACGCCTTGGCCGCGACCGCCGGGAAACGCACTCGCAGCGAGCTCAGTCGCATCGCGGCCTCAAGTCGACCACACCCACCCGCGCGGCGTGGGCCTCGCGGCAGGACAGCCCGAAGCGGTCCCACCGGAATCACCGGTCCGCAGCGACCTCGACCTTCGGCACCGCGGCACCGGCCTGGCCGAGCCTCCGCGAGCGGGACTGATTCGCCGTCCGCGCCGGCCGGGAAACGCCGGCCTCTCCCAGGAGAGCGGACAGATACCCGCCGGCAGCCGCACCAGCTCCGGTGCGGCTGCCGGCGGACAAGGCCAGGCGCTGGATCAGGAGAACCGCCACGCCTGATTAGGATTGCCGGTGCAGTCCCAGATTTGGACCTGCGTTCCAGGTGTCGTGGACCAGCCGGTGTCGTCAAGGCACTTTCCGGACTGCGGGTTGTACAGTGCCCCGTTGCCTCCAGGTATCCACACCTGCGCTCCGGTGCCGTTGCAGTCGTAGAGGTCCACCGGCGTGCCGTTAGCCGTGCCACCGCCCAGTACGTCCAGGCACTCGCGCAGCACCCGCAGCGTGCTCCCAGCCCCGACCCGGGTCCACTGCTGCGCCGGGGTTCCGTTGCAGCTGTAGACCTGAACCGGGTTGGAATTCGCCGGATCCGCCCACCGATCGTCCAGGCACAGCCCCTGGTAGCCGGTGATCTGACCGCCCCCCCCCCGGGTTGCCACCGCCGTTCGTCGTGTAAGCGGCGACATAGCGGACGCTCATGGTCCCCGCCTGGAGTCGTCGCGCTCGACGGGCTGGCGCAGCCGCAGACTCCGCTCGGGAAGCCTCCGCCCATCGCCAGGTCCAAGATGATGGACATGTTGTGGTCGAAAGCCTGCTGCCAGGTCGCGGTGTCGACCTGCGCCTCGGTGACGGTGTAGTAGGAGTTGCCGTCCAGGAAGAAGGTGATCGACTCGTTGCCGACGTCAGTCCGGTCGAGGATCATGCTGTAGGCATGGAAGCCGATCTGGCAACCGTCGCATCCGCGCAGGCCGCTGCCGAGCCCGTTGCCCTCATTGCACGGACCCGCCGGGAAATGTTCCGCAATGGACTGTTCCGGCGACCTGGGACCGTGCGTTGACGTCTTCCATGATGTCGATCTCGCCGTTCTCCGGCCACTGCCCCGAGCCCAGCATCCAGAATGGGGGCCAGTAGCCCAGCCCGTTGCCGGGACTGGGCTGCCGAATCGACGCGACGACCGCCAGCTTCCCGCCGGCCGGGGCACCCACGTTGGGCGACGCGGTCCGGATCCGGCCGGATGTCCAGTTGCTCCCACCACCGAGAGCGGTAATATCGAGATTGCCGTTTCCGTCGAGATGGACATTACTGGTCGAATTCGTCATCGTTTCTATTTCGCCGGTGCCGAAATTCGAGCCGGGCCCGGTGTCGTGCACCCAGTTCCCGTCAACGCCGCTGCCCCCCGGCCCGTCGAAATCGTCGCTGAACACCGTGTTCCAGCCGCCTGGCGGCGGTGGCGTCCGAGCACTCGCCTGCGGCGCGCCAGCCACCGCGGTCAGCACGCTCAATCCGACGGCCGCCAGCGCCGCGGCACTTCGGGCTTTCGTGCGCGACAAATGTCTCATAACACCTCCTAGATTGATCTCCTGATTGTCTCCTCCGACAGAATGAAACAGATTGCGGAAAGACCACTGAGAATAACGTCCAGCAGAACGCCACCCGAGCACCGTTGAGCCCATCCGCACCCAGCGAAACAGCGATTGAGCTGCCGCCTCCGGTCACGTTTGATTTGGTCCGCAATCGCGCCGCCGAGACGACGAAGTCCTCGTACGGTTCCCGACCGGATCGGCGGCGAAGCGCTCCGGTTCCAGACCAGCGAACCAGCTGGCCTCCGCTGCCTGAGCACAGAGCCAGCCGGACAAGGACCCGTCAAGCCACTGGTCGATTGCAGGAAGCTCTGCTACGCGCGAGGCAGCCGCACCCCGCGTCGCCAACACTTCAACGACGAATTAAGCCTCGCTCGCCGACTCGCCATCGGACCAGTCGGCAGCGGGGCGGCCTGTCGCCGCGCCCCATTGACGCGACGACCCTCGCCTTTCGTCCCGCGCACCGGACCCAGGTCCGGGACCACAAGGCATCGGAGAACCGACGCCATCCGACATTGCCATCACGCGTGACGCCCTTCCGGTGCGAAACACGATCACAACATCAACCGATGCACTCCAAGAGCGCCGTCCCGTTCTCGCTCACTCATTGACCGCGGCTGCCCGAAACTGGGCACCGACGGCTGCTTTCCTAGTCCTCGAGCCAGCCGTGTGACCGAGCCAAGGTCAGCACCCGCTGCCGGACCGCCAGGATCTGCTCGCCTGTCAAAGTCGGCGTGCAAGCCAGCAACGTTTCGGCCATTTCCGAGGCGAATTCCGACGTCGACAGCACGTCGCACAGGATGTCGTCGGTCTCGGCCGACACCGCGGCAGGCACCGCCGGAGCGATCGACCGGACCTCCGCGCTCGCCGCCGGCTTCTGTGCCTCCCGCAGCCGCACGTGCGAGGCCTTCAGGCCCCGGTCGCCTTCCTCCGCATCGAACTCGACCTGCAGGCCGGGTGAAAGCACTCGTTTGTCGAAGTGCAGGTCGTTCGCATGAATGAACACGTCCTCGCCGCCTTCGTCGGGTGCCACGAACCCGTAACCCCGCACCTCGTCGAACCGGACAACCGTACCCGTCGCCATCTCTCCACCCGCACCCTCATCCGCAACCAACAATCCCTGGCCTTCATTAATAGCAGGTCGTCCGCAGGCGGCACGACGAGCGGGCCGCAGCGTTGCCTTCACAGAAACGAAACCTGCCCTCGCGCCGGTGCCTCAGTCAGGACCGGCCGGCGGTGTCCGCCGCAGCCAGCACGCCACCTCGTGCTCCGGTTTCCCGGACGCCAGCGGAAGCAGATCCGGAGCGGCGTCGGCGCAGGGTTCGAACGCGCGAGAGCACCGCGGATGGTAAGCACAGCCGGACGGCATCGCGCGCGGATCCGGCGGAGCACCGGCGATTCCGGTCAGCTTGCGCCGGGGTCCGCTCAGCCCGGGGAACGAGCCGAGCAGTCCCTCGCCATAGGGGTGCGCCGGTGCCCGGACCAACTCCTCGGCCGGTGCGACCTCGCACACGCGCCCGCCGTACATGAGCGCAACCCGGTCCGCGAACTCGGCGAGCAGGGCGAGATCGTGCGTCACGAAGACAACCGAGAATCCGAGCCGTTCCCGAAGGGCGACCAAACGGAGCAGAATCTGCCGTTGAGTCACGACGTCGAGGGCGGTCGTCGGTTCGTCCAGAATGACGATTTCGGGATCGAGAGCGAGCGCCATCCCGATCATCACTCGCTGCCGCATCCCGCCGGACAGTTCGTGCGGATAGCTGTCGAGCCGGTCCGCCGGAATGTCCACCAGCCGGAGCAGTTCGGCAGCGCGCTCGCGCCGGGCGGCCGCGGTCATACCGGGCCGGTGGACGGCGAGCACATCCGTCAGCTGCGCGGATATTTTGTGCACCGGGTTGAGCGAACTCATCGCGCTCTGGAACACGATCGCCATTTTCTCCCACCGGAAAGCGCGAAGCTCAGCGGGTGGCAGTGCCAGGATCTCGACCGGCTCGGCGCCCGGTGCGCAATACCGCACCGAGCCGCTCCTGATCACCGCAGGCGGGGGCAACAGGCGGGCGATCCCCTGGACCAGGCTGGATTTGCCGCTGCCGCTTTCCCCTGCGACGCCGAGCACTTCGCCGCGGCGCAAGGCGAACGAAACCTCCCGGACGGCGGTTACCGCCGCGTGCGTGCCGTAATCGACGGAAAGCCGCTCGACCCGCAGGACCACGTCGTCCGGCTCCGTGTCTCCCTCCGGTGTGGCCAGTTCCAGCACCGGGGTGAAGCCGCCGCGCATGCGCACCGCCCGGCCGGTCCAGGTGCGCACCCGGCGCTGGGCACTGCCGCGCAGCCGCGGGTTGACGAACTCGTCGACGCCGAAGCTCAGCAGTGCCAGAGCCGTACCGAGGAGCGCGATCGCGAGGCCGACCGGGACGAACCACCACCAGGCGCCCTGAGCGAGTGCCTGCTGGCTCTGTGCCCAGAACAAGATCGTTCCCCAGTTCCAGTCCGAGGTACCGGACACACCGACGAAGGCCAGCACCAGTTCCGCCATCACCGCGAACATCACGTTGCCCACGAAGCTCGCGGTGATGACGGCGGTCAGATTCGGCACGATCTCGAACCCGATGATCCGCAGAGCCGGCTCGCCGACAGACCGGGCCGCCTCCACGTAGTCTCTGCGCCGCAGGGAAAGCGTTTGCGCGCGCAGCACCCGGGCACCCCAGGCCCAGGACGTGAACCCGATCATCAGCAGCACCGCGAGATCGCTCGCGCCGTGCAGCAGCGAAGAAACGATGATCGCCAGCGGAACCGCGGGAAGCACCAGGAACACGTTGGACAGCAGTGAGAGGCCCTCGTCCGTCCAGCCGCCCAGATACCCCGCGGACACGCCGACCGCGACTGCAAGCACGGTCGCGACCGCGGCGGACCCGAAAGCGATCAGCATCACACCGCGCGCACCGACCAGCACCTGGCTCAAGATGTCCTGGCCGAGACTGGTGGTGCCGAACCAGTGCCGGGCAGAAGGCCCGCTCAGCAGATCGGCGCTGCGCCGGGACGGGTCGAAAGGCGCGACCCACGGCCCGGCGATCGCCAGCAGGGCGAAGCCGCCGATGAGCACCAGCCCGACGACCACCTTGGCGTTGCCTGCCAATTTCGCCCGCCGGCTCGCCATCGCTCACGCCTCCCTGCGGACCCGCGGGTCCAAGAACAGGTACACGACGTCTGCGAGCAGATTGGCGGCCAGCACGGCCAGTGTCACCAGCAGCAGAATGCTCTGCAGCAATGGATAGTCCTGAGCTCCGATCGCCTGCACCAGCTCGTAGCCGATCCCGGGATAGGAGAACACGATCTCGACCAGGAGCGTCCCCGCCACGACGAAACCGAGGGACAGCGCGAATCCGGACACATTGGGAATGATCGCGTTCCGGGCCGCGTAGCCGATCATGACGCGCCGAGTGCTCAGCCCTTTGGCGTGAGCAACGGTGACGTAGTCCTCGGCCGCGACGGTGATCATCATGGACCGCATGCTCAGGATCCATCCGCTCATCGACGAGACGATGATCGTCAGCGCCGGCAGCAGGCTGTGCAGGACCGCACTGCCGAGGAACACCGGATCCCAGCTGGGCACCAGCCCAGGGCTGAAGCCGCCTGACGCGGGGAAGACACTGCCCGGTCCGGCCAGCGCCGCGACCGCGACCAGCGCCAGCCAGAAGTACGGCACGGAGGAAAAGAACGTCGCCACCGGCAGCAGGACATCGGTCCACGATCCGCGCCGCCAGCCCGCGATCGCGCCGAGTGCCGTGCCCAGCAGGAAAGCGATCACGGTCGTCGTGCCGACCAGGGCCACCGTCCACGGTAGGCTCTGCACCAGAATTTCCGACACGGGTGTCGGAAAGTAGGTGTAGGAGAGACCGAGGTCGCCACGTGCCAGCTGCCCCCAGTAGTCGACGTACTGGCGCAGTAGGCTGGTGTGCTTGTCCAGGCCGAAAAGCGCGTACAGCGAGTTGATGGTGTGGGTGTCCACCTGGCCGGGGAAACGGCTCAGCAGCGCCAGCACCGGATCGCCGGGGACCAGCCGGGGAAGGACGAAGTTGATCGTCACCGCGGCCCACAGCGTCACCAGGTAGAACGCGATCCGGCGCAGGAGGAATCGCATCAGCCGGCCGCCGGCTCGTCCGGGGCGTACAACCAGCACGCCGCCCAGTGCCCGGCCGAGTCGTGGAGGTCGAACCGGGGCGGCGCCTCGGTGCGGCACCGGGATCGCGCCTGCGGGCACCGGGGATGGAACGGGCAGCCGCCCGGCGGTGTGGCGAGATCGGGTGGTTCGGCCAGCCTGCCGGTCGCAGTGCCCGCGGTGGGAGGCCTCGCCGGGTCGGGCGCGGAGGCGACCAGGAGTCGCGTGTACGGATGGGCCGGCCGCCCGGTGAGGGTCTCGCCCGCACCTCCCTCGACGAGCCGCCCGGCGTACATGACCAGGACATCGTCAGCCAGGTACCGAGCGGACGCGATGTCGTGGGTGATGTAGAGAACAGCGAGCCGCAGGCGGGTCGCCAGGTCCCGCAGCAGATTCAGGACGCCGAGCCGCACGGAGACATCCAGCATCGACACCGGCTCGTCGGCGAGCAGCACCTGCGGGCTGGCGGCCATCGCCCGGGCGACGGCGACTCGCTGCCGCTGCCCGCCGGACAGCTCGTGCGGGAACTTGTCCAGGTATCGCTCTCCCGGGCTGAGCGCGACGTCCTTGAGGAGGTTGCACAGTGCCGCGTCCGGCGCACCGCCGGCACTGTGCAACCGGACCGCCCTGGCCAGGTGGTACCGGACGCTGTGAACCGGGTTCAACGACGCGAACGGGTCCTGCAGGATCAGCTGCACATGATGCCGGTAGGCCCGCAATGAGCGGCCTCGTCTCGTCGGCACCGGCAGTCCGTCGAGCCTGATCTCCCCTGCCGTCCGCGAGACGAGCTGGGCGAGCAGCCGCGCCACGGTGGACTTGCCCGATCCGGACTCGCCAACCAGAGCGGTCACCCGCCCGCGATACAACGTCAGGTCGACGTCTTCGACCGCGGGCACCACTCTCGACGCGCGGTCCAGCCGCGACCAGCCGCGCCGACGAACCGCGAAGTGCTTGGTCAGACCGGTGGCGGCGAGCACTTCGGTCCCGATGACCGGTTCGCCCGATGTCGTGACGCTCATTCTGGCCTCCAGTCGCGCTCGTCAACGTCGGCCGCTCGCGAATAGCGGCTGCGCGCACCCGGGAGGGCGGTTCCCGCGCCGCCGGTCGTGCGGGAACCCGTCGAACACGCCCGGCCGCCGTCTGTCAGCGGCCGAGCGCTTCCCTGCGATATCGCGATCATGCGGGGCGGTCCCGAGCTGGTTCGCGATCTCGCGCACCGGCTCCCGCTGCCCTCAGCCGGCTGGCTTCAGATTCGAGACGATCTGCAACGCGTTCATCTTGTTCGGCTGGAGCCCGGCGTACTGGTTCTGGTCGTCCGCCCAGCCAGTCCAGTGCGCGGTGCTGTACTCGCCCCCGTCATTGACGGCGACCAGCGGGATCATGGGAACCTGGTCGGCCATGATCTGCTGCATTGCCTCGAGCGCTTTGCTCCGGGTGCCTTCGTCGGACGCGCCCGCGTACTGGCGCAGCGCGTTCGTGGCCGCCTCGTCGGAGAACCGGCCCCAGTTGCCGGCGACGCCCCCGGTGCCGACGGGCTTCAGCAATGCTCCATCCATTGCGGACTCATAAAGGTCGTACGGCGTAGCACCGGCATTGGTCCAGTGCAGCGTGCCTCCGAAACGCCCAGTGTCCACATTGGTGTTCCAGACGTTCTGGTCGAGGCGGTCGACGGTCGCGGTGATCCCGATCGCGGCGAGATTGTCCTTGATGATCTCCAGATCCGCGACATAGTCCGACCACCCGGAGGGAACCGGCATCTCGAGCGTGACCGGCTTCCCGGACCGATCGCGCAGCGTCGTGCCAGCGTAGCTGTAGCCGGCGGCGGTCAGCAGTTTCTTCGCGCCTTCGACGTCAACGGCCGCGTTCTTTCCGCGGAACGCCGGCGCGAGGAACGGCTCCCCGGCAGGCAACGGGAGGCCAGTCACGCTCCTCACTTCAGGGTAGAAGTATCCGCCTTCGCCCTGAGTGAAAACGTCGTGCCGGTTGACCGCCAGATTAACGGCCCGGCGCAGCACGACGTCATTGAAGGGCGCTTCCTGGTTGTTCAGCCAGAGGCCGTGAACGGCCAGCGTCGGCGGGAACCACATCTTGAAATGCGCCGGGTCCTTGTCGAGGAAGACCGTTTTGGCATTCGGCAGGAAAACGAAGCTCCAGTCGCATGCGCCAGTGGCCAACGCGGCTGACTGAGTGTCGTTGTCGGAGTACGAGGTGTAGCGGATCTCCTTGACCGCTGGGAGCTGCTGCCAGTAGCTGGACCGTTCGGTGAGCGTCACGGCCTGAGGGGTGGCAGATTTGATCGTGTACGGTCCGGTACCGACCGGATTCGGCACTGTGTCGGTTTCCGGATTCTTCATCGCCGCCCATTGGTGTTCGGGCAGCACCGCCTGATTGAGAATCTTGTTCCGGTTGACGAACTGGGACGACGGGAACGTCAGGGTGACCCGGTTCCCGCTCGCGCTGATGTCGCCGAACGGAATGCCGCTGGAGTTCAACGCCGGGTGCTTCTTCAGCAGCTCGAAAGTGTAGGCGACGTCCGCCCCGGTCATCGGCTTCCCATCCGACCAGGTGACGTTGTCGCGCACGGTCAGGACGAGCCTGGTGAAGTTGGCCGACCAGTCCCACCTCGCGGCCAGCCAGGCCTTGCCCGGGTCGGCCGGACGGATCGAGTTGGTCATGACCAGAGGTTCGTAGATCATGTACCCGTAGCCCAGGGAATTGGCCGGCGACGAGCTGAGGAGCAGATTGTTGTTCTGCGTCAGCGGGCCGTTCGGCATTCCGACGGTGAGCACCGCGTCGGCATTCCCGCTTGCCGCACTTCCTCCGCCGCCGCAACCCGCGAGAAACGCGGCGGCCAGCACACCGGCCGCCGCAGCGGCAGCACCACGTACGCCCATGGTTCCTCCTGTCTGAAGTGCCAGCAGTTTACCTTCGGACACAGCCATTTCCGAAATGTCTCGCATCCGGCACCGCGTTCGTCCGGATCGCTTCGGCCAGCAGCCAGCCGCTGTCCTTGATCCGCCGCTCCTGCGTCGCGAAATCGACATGGACCACTCCGAACCGCTGACTGTAGCCCATCGCCCATTCGAAGTTGTCCAAAAGCGACCAAGCGAGGTAGCCCTCGACCTTCGCGCCCTGCTCGATCGCGTTGTGCACCGCGGCCAGGTGCTCGACGTAGTACCGCACCCGCTCGGAGTCGTGCACGTGCCCGCAGGCGCCGACCGTGTCCGGGAATGCAGCGCCGTTCTCCGCGACAATGAGCGGCAAGTCCCGGCAGTACTCGGTAAGCCACAGCAGCAGTCGGGTCAATTGGTCCGGTGCCTGCTCCCAGCCCATCGAGGTCAGCGGCCCGGGCGCCGGCAACATTCCCACACTGTCGAGTCCCGGCAAGTCACACGCCCACTTGGCCTCGGCCAGCGGAGCCGGGCGGCACGGCGCGTAGTAGTTGATCCCCAGCCAGTCGAGCGGCGCGGCGATCGTCTCCAAGTCCCCGTCGGCGATGGCCGGTTGGAGCGCGTCAAGATGAGCGACATCCGCGAGGAATTCCGCCGGGTAGCCCCTGCCGAGGACCGCGTCGAGGAAGAACCGGTTCTGCAGTCGGTCGAACTTGCGCGCGGCCTGCTGATATCCCTCATCGGCCGTTTCGATCACCGCGGGCGCGAAGTTGAGCGCGATGCCGAATTTGTGGCAGTCTTCAGCCTTTTCCCGAAGCCGCCTCAGCGCGGTGCCGTGCGCCAGCATCAAGTGATGGGCGGCCCGCAGGGCCGCGCGGTGATCACTGATCCCGGGAGCGTGCATTCCGTTGCCGTATCCGAAAAAAGCCGAGCAATAGGGCTCATTGATGGTGACCCACTGCCTCACCCGATCCGAAAGCCGGTCGAACACCAACTCTGCATAGTCAGCGAGCCGTGCGGCGGTGTCGCGGTTCGGCCAGCCGCCTTCATCCTGCAAGGACTGCGGCAGATCCCAGTGGTACAGGGTGGCGATGGGGACGATCCCGCGCTCGGCGAGCCGGTCGGCGAGCCGGTCGTAGAACGCGAGCCCGCGCGGCTCGACCGTCTTGCCGTCCGGCTGCACCCGCGGCCACGAAATGGAAAATCGGTAGTGGGGGATCCCCAGCCGGTCGAGCAGATCGACGTCCTGGTCGGAGCGGTGGAAGTGATCACAGGCGAAGTCCCCGTTGTCATTGTCGAGGACGTTTCCGGGGATCGCCGCGAACGTGTCCCAGATGGACGGCCCTCTGCCGCCCTCCTTCGCCGCACCCTCGATCTGGAACGCCGCGGTGGCCGCACCCCAGACGAAATCGCGCGGGAACCGCGGAATGTGCCCCAAGTCGCATTCGCTCGCCACTCGTCCCCCTCCACGATGCCGACCGAGCCACCGAGCCGGTCCGACGCAGATCAACGCTTTCACGCTAGTGGGCAACCCGACCGACCGCCGGGGCCGAACAGGCCGGTGCCCGTTGAGATAACCCGACCGGCGCGAACGGGCAACGCCGTGCCGGACTGATGGCCGCATCGGACCCGGAGCCGGTCAGGTGTCGATCGTCCGGGCGAACGGCCACGCCAGCCTTTCTGTCGGATGCCAGAACCGGCCAGAGGAGCTGGTTATCTTGACTTCGGCAGCTTCCTCCCACGTCTGGGGCCAGATCTGCACAAGGCACTCCGCCGGACTCGCGTCCGCTTCCGGCACCGCGAGATCGGCGGTGTTGCGCACGTGATAACGAATCCGGTATTCGCCGCTCCCCACCGGCAACGGAGCGAGCGATTCGATCAGCGATTTCGACCAGTCGAGCAGGCCGAGTTCGCCGGACACGCAATGATAGCTGCCCTCGACCACGTCCTGGTAGTCGGCGTCCCGGCCGGCAGGAGGCTCGCCGTACGCTTCGATCACCAGGTTCGCATAGCTTTCCCGGGTTTCGACCGTGAATTTTATCTGCCCATTCTTGATTCCCATCAAACCACACTTGAACATCGGGCGGATCGGGCATTCATGATCGCGCTCGCCGAGGTAGAACTGAGAAAAACGAATCGGAACCCGGCCGACATACCGATAAGTCGGCTCTTCGCTTCTGGGCATGCCCTCAAAACTAGAAGAGCTCCGCTCCGAGTGTCAAACAAATCGCCTGGCCGCAGTATTTTGGACAAGATCACTTGCCCGTTCGGGACTCCAGGACGAGCGACAGTGCCGCCGTGCGGCGACGCCTCCCCCGATTGAAGATAATTCATCTTTAACCGAGTTGCCGAGGCGGACCCGCGGGAAAGAAATTCCGGGCCGCCCGCAGCCGTCCCGGTCCCCCGCGGCAGAGAACACCGGCCCGCCGCGGAATCGCCACGTCACGGAAGGACGGTCGGATTTCGCGCTGCGGCCGCTGTGCTGTCCTGCGCTGGTTCGGAGAAACGGATTTGCGCTTTCCGTGCCCGGCGCCAGCCTCGTCGGTGTCCTTCGCCGAATAGCCGCGAAATCACCAGGAGCGCGAGCACGACCACCAGCACGCCAATCGCACTCGCCGTCGCGAGGACCGGGCCAAGGCCGTCCGGCGCCGACAGGTGCGCCGCGTGCGCTCCGGGGGGCCGGACCACGCTGGCCGCCGACCCGATCTCTTCGGGCAGCTCGTCGGTCACCGCGGCCATCACATTAAGCGTCCCCCAGCCGAGCGCCGGGTCGGGCAGTGCGGCGGCGGGATGATCGGCCGTGGCTTGGAGCCGGTGCTTGACCTGGACCGCGGTCAGGCCCGGGCGGTAGGCCCGGATCAGCGCGGCAGTAGCGGCAACGAACGGCGCGGCGTAGCTGGTTCCGTTGCCCTCCCACTGTCCTGGCCCGCCCGGTCCGATGCTCGTGATGGCCACACCCGGTGCCACGAGCGACACGAACGGTCCGGTCTGGGAGAAGTCCGCGTGCTTGCCGTCCTTGTCAACAGCGCCGACGGCGACGACCGAAGGATAGGAGGCAGGGTAGGTGACCGGATTGCCTTGCTGCGCAGTATTCGCCGCGGATGCGACGACCACTACGTCGTGCTGGCTGGCGTAGTCGATCGCGGCGGCGAGGTCCGGCACCGGCTTCGTCGTGCTCGCCGAGATGTTGATCACTTGCGCGCCCGAGTCGACCGCCTGCCGGATTCCGTTCGCCATGCCCTCCGCGGTCAGCGAACCAGCGACGTTGGGCGTGTCGGTCGTCGCACAGCGAATGGGCAAGATGATCACGTCGGGAGCCATTCCGGCAAAGCCGGTCCCGGGTGCCGGCGTCGCGGCGATGATGCCGGCGTTGAAGGTGCCGTGTCCGTAGCAGTCCGTGTTCGCAGGCCCCCGGCTCGGACTGGTCAGGTCCACGCCGGGCAGCACGTGGGCGTACGCCAGCTGCGGCGTGGCGGCGTCCACGCCGGTGTCGACCACCGCGACGGTGATGTGGGCCCCTTTCGTCAGCGGCCAGACCCGTTGGGGAGCCAGCTGCTGCTGTGCCCATGGCACCCCGGCCTCGGACATCTGCGGTGGGGGCAGGCACGGTGGCTGAGAGGGCGGTGCCGCCGACAGCGGCGGCTGCGATGGCGATGACGACGGCGGTTGCGTTGAAGCCGACGGCGGCGGTGTTTGCTGCTGGGCACCCGCGGGAGCCGCAGCTCCTCCTCCGAGCACACCGGCGATCATCAGGACCGAGAGCCCGCGGGACGGCCTCACGACGCCACCGCCGCGGCACGGCCGGCGCCCGCCGCCTCGCCGTGCCATTCCACGAGCGAAGTCGTCATCCGCGCGATTGTTCCCGGATCTTCGATCAGCCGGAGCCGATGGCTCTGCCGACGCGCCAGCACGCGGTCAAGTTTCGCGAGCGCGAGCTGGTCGCGTTCGTCCAGCCCGGTGCCGGACGGCGTCTCGTCCGGGGCCAACTCGCGGAACAGGGCGGCAACCCTCGGCGCCGCCGGCTCGTTGTCGCGCACCGTCCCGGTTTCGGCGGCCCGGCGCACCGCGAGTGCCTTGAACCGAGAGCCGGCGAGGAACACCACCTCGTCGAACGGGCGGTTCAGCATCAGCTCGGACGTCCGGCGCGCGGTGGACGGCCAGATCAACACGTCGAGGTCGGCACCAGGGGCCGTCGCGTCGAGATCCGCGCCCGCAGTGAGGAAGCCTGGCTCAGCGAGCACCGTGCCCGGAACGCTCCCGTGTTCGATCGATCCCGCCCGCCCCTGCCGCAGCACCGCGCGCCGATGCGTCGGCAGCCGGCGAAGCCCGGACGCCAGGCAAGCGACCTGCCCGTCCATCGGCTCAGGCCGCCCGCCTCGCACCGCATTGTTGACCGCGGCGGCACCCGCCAAGCTTTGCCCGAGGTACAGGCAGACTGCGACGAAATCGGCCTTGGTCCCGGCAGATTCGCCCAGCCGCATCGACGGCCAGGTCGCCAGGGCGGCGTTGACCGTGGCCAGAGCTTCGCCGAAATAGTCGCCTGCGGATTCGGTGAAGCGGAGCTGCTCCGCCGAGTTGCTGGGACGGTCAGCGACAGCGCGCGGATTCAACGGTTCTTCGGGCAATGGCACTGTCACGGTCCGGGCGCGATCATAAGCGGCCGGCGACTGATCAAGAAGCTTCTCCGGAACAAGCACGCCTCGCGGTGGGCGCGGACGCCCCAGCTGGGACACCTCGCCAACCGGTTCGCCTTCGCGGTCGACCACGCGGAATTCTTGCCGGGCACCCGAGTCGTCCCGTACTCCGGGTTCCGGCTCTGGGTTCGACGTCGTCGCCGGACCGGACACAGTGGACACCGGGGACGCGGACGTGGTCATGATCGGCGGCGAGACCGCGGGGCCTGAAGCAGGTTGCCGCGAGCCTGCGGCTGCCCTGCCGTCCCCGGCTGTCGTCGGCCGGTCTGCCGCGCGGACGGCAGCCGAAGCCGGTGCCGCGACCGCCGGCGAGGGTATGGCTCGCGGCGCGGGGGACTCTGCGGGCACCAATGGAGAACGCGCGCTCCCGGCCCACCTGTCGAGGGCCTCCGCCGCCTCGCGGTCGAGCGTGCCAGCCACCTGGATCCGGGCTGCTTGCCGCTGTGCCGGTCCCGCCGTCTCCAGCAACCGCTCCGCAGCGGCCAGGACCGGCAAGCCGACCGGCCGCCCCCGGACTCCCAGCGTCAACGTCCACGACACCGGATCGAACGGGGCGGCTTCGGTGGCCGTGTCTCCCGGTCCGCTTTCCGAGCAGCGCAGTACTAGCCCGGAAGGCACCACATCGGCAGTGACCGGTCCGCCGTCGCGAAGCCGGTAGCTGCGACGGCCGCTGGCCACCCATCCGGGGGGAGCCGGCGCGATGTCAAGAATCGCCTGGTCGCCGGGGCCGGGAGGCTGGCACAGCACCGTCGCGAAAGGACGAAAGCGAACCGCGCCCGTTTCGTCCAGCACCGCGGTCGAAGCAAGGCCCGCCGCGGCTCTCGCTTGCGGACCGGAGCTGAACACGATGTTCCGGCCCAGCCGCATAGCGAGTTCGACCTGCCAGGCATGCGTCGCGGCCTCGGCGGAGGCAGGCACGACCAGCACGCGCTCGGACGGGAGCGAACGCAGGATCGCGGCTACCGCGGACGGGGACGGTGCTGACCGTCCGTCGCCGACGACGATCTGAGGGAAACGCGGATCGACGCTGGCCGCCTCTCCCGGACCAGCCGGATCGGAGGGGTGGGTGCCGGATCTGCGCACCAGCAACCCGCACTGCACCGGCTCGGCCACGGTGCCAGCGACCTCGATCGGGCGATCGGCACACCAGCTCTCCCAGGCCGGCGCGGGAAATCGCGGCCCGGCCGGCCGGGCCGGCCGGCCGGGCGAGAACTCCTGCCACCCGGTGCCGCCGGCCCCGGCCCCGGCGTACAAGCCGACGCCGGGCATCACGGCAAATCCGCCGTCCGGCACGACGACTGTCGTCTTCAGTTCCTCGGACAACCTGCGGGCTTTCGCCGGTTCCTTGGCGAGCGCCGCGATCCCCAGCCAGACCGCATCGACGGGCGCGGAGCTCTTCTCGAGCGGTGCCGCGAGCAGATCCGGCAGCGAAGCGAGCAACGACGGCTCATTCAGCGCACCAGGCGTGACCAAGACGAGCAGCTGCGAAGGAGGAAGCGGTACTGGGGCTTCCAGCCGGGCCTCCAGCCCCGGCTCCCCGCCGCCGCGGATCAGCACGTGCCGCCGATACCGCTCGTGCTGATCCACGACGAGGGCCTCGAGCCGCGGCCGCGCAGCAACCTGGCGCATCTTCACTCCTTCCGTCCGGGTCTTCGGCGGGCAGTGTCACCCGGTGAGAACGATGTCTTCTTCGGTCAGCATGGTGAGATCGGCGGCGTTGGCGGTCAGGCTGGCCGACAGCCGCGACGCCTGTCGGTCCGTCATCCGCTCGAAGACCCGGCGGGCGGTGCGGCCGTTGCCGAAAGTGCCGTCCTTCGGGATCTCGTCGAAATACTTCAGCAAGGCCTCGCTGGCGCTTTCGGTCAGCCGGTAATCGTGCTTGCTGCACTGCGCCCGGACGATCGTGACCAGCTCGTCGGACGTGTAGTTGGCGAACTCGATGGTGCGGCTGAACCGCGACTCCATGCCGGGGTTGGACTCGAGAAACTGCTGCATCTCCCGGGAATACCCGGCCGCGATCACCACCACGTCGTCGCGGTGGTCCTCCATCAGCTTGACCAGCGTGTCGATCGCCTCTTTGCCGAAGTCCGGACCGGTCCCGCCGCCGCTGCTGCTGAGCGTGTACGCCTCGTCGATGAAGAGGACGCCGCCCAGGGCGGTGGTGAACGCCTCGGTGGTCTTGATCGCCGTCCCGCCGATGATCTGGGCGACCAAGTCCGCGCGCGCTACCTCGACCAGATGCCCTTTGCGCAGAACCCCCAACTGAGCCAGGATCTGTCCGTAAAGTCGGGCGACCGTGGTCTTGCCGGTGCCCGGCGCGCCCGCGAAAACCAGGTGCCGGGCCATCGGCGGCGCCGAAAGCCCGGCGTCGATCCGGCGCTGAGCCATCTTGTTCAAATTGACCAGCGAGGTCACCTCGCTCTTGACCCCGGCGAGCCCGACCAGCCCGTGCAGTTCGACCAGCGGATCGGAGCCGAGGCCGGGACGCGGCTGCGGAGCCTGGAGCGCAGCCGACGCGGCGTCCGCGGCCGACGCGGTTCCGAACGCGTCCGGAACCGAGTTGCCGGTGCTGGCGAGTTCCAGCACCTCGATCGCGTTGCCTGGCCGGGTCTGCCGCACGCCGCTGCCGCGATTGTCGCGGACCGTACAGCCGGACAGCCGGACCGCCTCCTCGGTCTCGAGCAGGACGCCGTCCGCGGATCCGCCGTTGAACTCGCAGTCCGCGACAGTGCCGGACGCCCCCTCGCCGAACAGGATTCCTGCGTCTGCGCTGTCGTGGACGCGGCACCGGGACAGCGAAACATCCGCGCCCGCGCCCGCTCGCACGCCCTCCGCCCCTGATTTGCTGATCACACTGTCGGTCAGCGACAGCGCTGCCTCTGCGACGCTCACCCCGGCCCGCGCGGTCGCCCGTGCGCTCAGCCCGCTGATCGACGGGCGGGCGGCTCCGCTCACCGACACTCCGACGTCCCGGCCTTCCTCCACCTCCACGTTCTCCAGCCTGCCCCGGGCATTCCCGCAGATCTCGATCGCCGGGCCGTCGCAGCCGAGCACCTGCAGCCTGCGGAAGAACGGGTCCGAGCCGTCGTCCACGCGGACCCCTGCCGAGGTGCACCCGGACACAGTGATCCGGTTGAACTCCGGAATACTGCGCTCGGTGACGACGACCCCGACGCCGTCGATTTCGGACACTTCGCACGCCGTCACGGTCCCGGATGCTCGTCCGGCGAAATGCAGCCCGCTGCCACGGCTCCGACTGACGGCGCAGTTTCGCAGCACCGGGGCGCAGCCCTCGCCGACATACATCCCTTCCGCGCCCGAACCGGTGACCGCGCATTCCTCCAGCACCGCCGGTTCCGAACTGGCGAGATAGAAACCGATCGCCTTGGCGTCGGCCACCTTGAGCCGAGTCGCGTTCATGACCGCGTGCTGCTCGACCGCGACCGCGGGCTTGCCGGTTCCGGACACCGTCGTGTCCTCGATGGTCAGGCGGCCCCGGCCATTCAGACAGATGCCGTTCCCGGCCGCGCCGCGCACCTGGGACGAGCGAACCAGCAACGTGCCGTTCTCGGCGACGACGACCGCGGACGTGCCGAGATCGTCGAGCCGGCAATTGTCGAGCACCCCGCCGTCGGGGGAGGTCACCACAACGCCGGCGCCGGCAGTGTTGTGCACCTGGCTTGCCCGCATCAGGACGGTTCCCCGGTCGTGGACGTAGACCGACGCCCAACTGGACGCGTCCACCACGGACTCGGTGATGCTCAGCTGCCCGCGAGTCACCAGCACGGCCGGGCTCTCCTCGTCCATCGACACGACCGTCACGCCGGAGAGCGCGGCGCAGTCCGCATCGAGGGTGACCGTCGTGCCTCTGGCAGCGACCAGCCAGACGGTGCCCGGGCCGTTCTCGGCGGTGATCGTCACGGCCTTGGTCAGCACCAGGTTTTCCGTATATCGCCCCGGCCCCACCATGATCACCGCTCCCTCAGCGGCGCGGTCGACTGCATCGCCGATGTTCCGGTACCGCTGGCCCGGTGACTGGGCGACCGCGATCACGTTCCTGCTCACGTCTCAGCTCTCCTCCGTGCCGACCTTGCCCACTGCGGCGCTTACGCCCCGACCTGTTCCAGCCAACCGCCCAGACCCGACGTCGCCAGCCCGTGCCGGGTCCGGCACCCTGCCTTGGCGAAGAGGCGGGTGAGGTGCTTCTCCACGGTCTTCTCGCTCATGCGCAGTTCGAGTGCGATCTGCCGGTTGGTTCGCCCCGACCGGATCAGCTCGATGATCCGCAGTTCGGTCTCGGAAAGCTGCTCACGCGCAGGACTAGGCCTCGCCATCGAAACCACGACGCCGTGGCACCGCAGCGACTGCCGGGCACGGGCGGTCAGCCGGGCGGCACCGATCGCCCGTGCGATCTCGTACGCCTCGTTCAGCCACACGTGCGGCTCGTCCGAAGTCTCCGCGACCCGCTGGCAGGCCAGCGAAAGCTCGAACCGGTTGCCGTGCCGGCGGATCACCCGCTCCGCGGCGCGGGCGTGCGTCCCGTCGTCCTCCACGAGCCCCCGGACGACCAGAACCGTCTTCGTCGATTCGACGGTGCCGAACCCGCCGTGCCAGGCCTGCGCTTCCGCCAGGACCCGGCGCGCGTCGGCGGGCCGGCCCGACTCCGCCGCGATCGCCGCCAACCGGCGGAGTAGGAGCGACACCCCGAGCGTCTCCTCGCGATCCCGGCCGCGGAGGAAGGCGCTCCAGCCGATCTCGAACGCGCCCGCCACATCGCCCGAGTGCTGCCGGATGCCAGCCAGCACCCAGCCGCGCAGCGCCGCGAAGACCGCGCCGTCCTCCGGCACGCCGACCAGCCAGGAGGCCGCCAGCCGGTCTTCGCCCCGCCAATTGCACATCTCGGCGGCGAGCAGTCGGGTCGCCTGACGGCTCAGCTGATCGGCGTCCGGATCGGTCTCGAGCCGGCGGGCTGCGCTGAGCGCATCAGTCCAGTCCTCGCCCGCGTACCCCGCGCAGACCCGGTGCACAGCGGCGATCGGGCCGTCGGGAGCAGCCTGGTAGCCCGGGCCGAGCACCGACTCGAGAGCTGGCACCAGGTCGCGCATCGCGAGCGCGGCATCCAGCACCGAACCAAGCGGCTGGCGGTGGAGCCGGTCATTCGGCAGGCACCATTGCCGCAGCGGCGCGAAAGCGGATTCGACATCGGCCACGCGGACGACTGCACCGGCGAACCAGCGCCGACCGAACTCCGCGGCGTCCGAGCCGTCGAGCGCGGCCTCGACCGCTGCGGGAACCGGCTGCCCGAGGTGGACCGACGCGAGCATCGCTGCCGCAGCGATGCCGTCCAGGCACGCGGCGGTGCTGCCGGCACGGCAGGCTGCCTCCGCCGCGAAGTCCGCCAGCCGCGCGTAGGCACCGGCACGGACCAGCGACCGCACGATCTCCCCGGCCAGCCGATCCGATTCCGGCCCCGGCCGCGCGCGCTGCCACACTGCGTACTTCTGCCACGCGGGATCGAGCGGAATGTCCGCGCTCGAAACCGGTCGCACGTCGTTCACGGCCGGGTCGGCGACTTGCTCGTCGACCGTCCGGCGCAACCTGGCCAGCCGGTCCGGGTCCGCCGCCGCCACCGCGGCACCCAGCGCGGGGCAGCCGACCGTCAGCCGCGCGGCGGGGTCGGCGTCCAGAACCTCGGCGAGCACGAGCCGGTCCGCTGTGCGCCCGTATTCGATCGGAGACCGGCCCGCCGCCGCGGCGAGCACAGGGATTTCGTCGACGCCAAAACGCGGACCAGCGGAGGCGAGCAGAACGAGGTCGCGCGCGGCCGGACCCCCGGAATCGACTTCGGCGCAGAGCGGATGCCCCGGGGGAAGGGCGATCGGCTCGGCGACGTCGCGCAGGCAAAGGTGGCCGTGGACGGTCGTCAGCCGGTCCCGCAGGTGCAAATCCGCGACTGCCGCCGTCAGCGTGCCGGGGTTGAGGTACCAGCGGCCGAGGTCGCGGCGCAGGGCGTCCCGCAGCGCGCCATCGATCGCGGTGCCGGCGACCTGCTTGAGCAGCAAGTCGGCGTCGGGCTGCTGGAGCGGGCCGAGATCGACCACCTGGTCGGCCGCCGCGCAAAGCTCCCCGGCCTCGCCTCGGCACGAGGCGATCACCAGCTGGCCCGCCGGACGCAGCGCGGCCAGCGCGACCGCGGGCTGGGCGATCAAGTGCGTGTCGTCCACCAGCAACGCGACCGGTTTGCGCGCTCCGAGCACCCTGAACAACGCGCTGAACGCATGGATCAGCCGGTACTTCCCGGACGAGGAGGCGTAATTGTCTTCAGTGCACAACCGGCGCGCGGCGGCAAGTGCCTCGGTGGCGCGGGGTCCGCCGCCGATCTCCTCGAAGCCCTCGCACACGGCGCGCAGCACCGCGCATATCCCGAACAAGTCCCACTCCGGATGCTCCGCCGAGCCGGGAACCTCGACGGTCACGAATCCGTTGCCCGCCAGCTCCTGGCTCGACCGCGCCAGGACGCTGGTCTTGCCGCTGCCCGCGGGACCGCGTACCACCAGCATCGCCCTGCGGCGATCAGCGCCCTGAAGAACAGCCAGCTCTGCGTCCCTGCCGACCAGCGCCATCCGCTGCTGCCTCATCTCGACCAATCCTCCCCGGTTCGTCTCGTCCCAGCCGCGCCGGAGTCCACAGCGGACCCGCAGGAACCAGTCTCTCCGGGTCTTCTTCATGCGGTCTCTATGCCGCGGCGCTAGAACCGGCCGGTCAGCATCGCGCCGGAAAGCTCGATCCGGGATCGGTAGCCGGTGCGCAGGAACAGCCGGCTCAGCCGTCCTTCGACGCTCTTCTCGCTGGTGCGCAAGACAGTCGCGAGCTGCTTGTTGCTGAGCCCTTCGGCGGCCAGCATCGCCAGCACCCGCTCGTTCTCGACGAGGGTTTCCTGCCGGCCCGGCACCGCGACGCCGTGGTCGCGCATCACGTTTCGCAGCCAGGCCCGGCAAAGCAACGCGTCGAGCTCCCCGTACTGGGCATACGCCTCGGTCAGCAGACGCGAGTGGCCGGCTCCATTGCGCGCGAGCCGTTCCAGGACGACAGCCAATTCGAACGGCTGCCCGCGCTCCCTTGCGGCAGCCAGGCATTCCGCCGCCGCGGCCCGGTCGTGGTGCACCGTGGCGCGCACGAGCCCGGCAAGCACCGACGCGCGGCCGGCGGGCATGCGCTCGACGACTTTCTCCAGTTCGGCACAACTGCGCCGGGCCAGCCACCGGTCATCCGATTCGAGGGCCAGTTGGGCCAGCTCCGCCCAGGCGACATCGGTGCCGGCGACCAGGCCGTTCTCGCCCGCGTCGGCAAGAGATTGTTCGAGCCGGGCCACTGCGCCCTCATTCTCGCCGAGTGCCTGATCGATCCTCGCATCGGCGATGTCCAGCAGATACGCCAGCTGAGGCGAAGCTGCCCGCGCAACGGCCAGCTGGTCCCGTGCCTCGGCCAGTTTTCCTTGGGCCACCAGCAAAGAGACGACCAGCAGGTGCATTCCGGCCGACGCCGCGCCGTCAGTCCGGCTGGCGCCCCGCGCGATACCGCGTGTGGCCAATTCGAGCGCCTGCCCGGCTTGGCCGCGCAGGGCCGCCAGCATCGCGCCGGTGGCCGGGGACAGGTTCGAGGCCGGAAGATGCTCGTCGGCCAGCAGCCTTTCCGCACCGCCGAGGTCGCCGATGATCAAGAGCGCGGTGACGTACGAACCTACCTGGTGGACGCGGTGCCGCTCGACGTGCCACAACGGCCGCTCGGAACGAGCCGCCACACCGGATTCCAGTGCAACCAGGTCGCCGGTCCACGCAGCGGCCAACGTCTTCAGCCGACCGACGGTCATCATCGAAACCGCGTCGTCCGCGCCATTGTGCCACCGGTCCCCCGCGAGCAGGTCGCGCACCCGTTCCCATCGATCGAGCAAACTGCAGGCGAAGGCTTGTGCGACACGGCGGCTTTCCGCTCCGGCTGGCGGAAGGCCGGACTGCCTCGCGATCGCGTCGACGGATTCCAGCTTGCCCAAGCTTCGCCATGAGCACAGCCGGATCAGCCGGATCTCCTGGATTTCGTCCGGAGCCAGCGAGTCAGCGAGATCGGTCAGAAGCAACTCGGCGCCGCGCAGGCTCTGTTCGGGGCGATCCGCCCGATGGCAGGCGACGGTATGCTGGTACAGAACCGCCGCCCGGGACGCCCGGCTCTCGGCAAGGTCCAAGGCCGCGGCGAGCCACCGCAAAACCCGCTCAGCGCGGGACAGGTCCGCGTCGGCGGCGCGATCGAGCAGCACCGCGAACGCCCGGCGGACGTCGATCAGGCGCCCGGCGTCGGCCACCAGGTCGGCGAACAGGTCCGGGTCGGAACACCTCGCCGAACCGGCCCACACCGCGCGGACCGCATACGCGGCAAGCTGCCTGCGCTCGAATGGCCCCAGCTGGCCGGCAAGCACGGATTCCCAGTGCGGCAACGGAAATCTCCACTCCTGCCCTCGGTGCAGCACTCCTTCGCGGGACAGGAGATCCAGCGCCGCCAGGGTGTCCGATCGAGTCAGCCCGAGCGCCTCCGACACCAGCTCCGGAACCGCCTCGCCCAGCGGCGCGACCAGAGCTACGGCCTTGGCCACCGTCCACGCAGGTCGGCCGAGTCCGCGCACCGCGGCCTCGAACCTGCTCGCGAAGGCCGGCCGCGACTCTTGTCCGGACACCAAGCAGGCCCGGCCGGAGATCGTTTGTATCGAGCCGTCTCTGCGCAATCGCTCGAAAGACTCGTCCACGGCCAACGGGATCCCTCTGGCGCTCTGGAGAAGCCGGTCGAGCAGTTCACGATCCGGTGCGGCTTCGGTCAGCTTGACCACCCGCCGGGAGATCTCCGCCGCCGTCCACGGCCGCAACCGCACGGAATGGACCAGCCCTGCCTGACGGAGTCTGCTCAGCCGCATCCGGCCTTCCTCCGCCGCTGGGCCTGCCGCTGGAGTGCGAATCGCACAGCAGAACATCGCCGACGCGTTCGTCAACAGCCGGGTGAGGCTTTCCAACACCGCAAGGGAATCCCGGTCCGCCCACTGGATGTCGTCGACCAGCAAAGCCGATTCGCCGCCGCCGCGCAGGATGGCCGCTGCCGCGGCCATCGCCGCACGCCTGCCGATCCGAGGATCGTCAGCCGCGCCGGCCGCATGTCCGACAGCGACCCACGCCGAATCCAATCCCGCGGTGCCGGGCGACCGCGGACCTCCTGCGACCGGACCTGGCGGGTCGTCCTCCGCGCCGACGCTCGCCGGCACCGCGATGCCGGCGCGGGTGAACCGGATCGCGGAAACCTGGACCCCCGCGGCCGCCAGTTGCGCGCCGAGCTCTCCGAGGAAGGCGGTCCTCCCGATCCCGGTCGGCCCGGAGATCGTGACCAGCGCCTTCCCGGATGCACGAGCGGCCGCGAGTTCGGTGTCCACGTCCGCATCATGCGGCGGCGCTCCGCCATGACGGCGTCCTTGGGATCAGCCGAGGTACTTTCCGCGATGCGTTGTGTCCGAACGGCCACGGCCGTCCCGGGTCGCCGGGCGGCTTCTCAGCGGCGTTTGCGGAGCCGTGCACGAATCGGCAGCACGTACCAGAGCGAGACAAGCATCGCCAGCGCGCCTGTCGCGGCCGCACTCGCCATCACGGGCCCGATCGCGATGGACAGCACCAGCAGGAAGGCCGAACTCAACGACAGCATGAGGAACGAGAACCCGGCCAGGACGAGGACGTTCGACGTCCGAACCAGATCCTCCCGGAGATTGCACCCGAAGATCACCCGGTGGTACACCGCAGGAGCGACCAGCAACGCATTCGCGGCCACCCCTAGAATCAAGGCCGTGACGTACACGCCGCGCTGAAAGTGGGAAAAAGACGAAAAAAGCGGGGTGAACACCATCGTCAGCATCGACGCGAGAAGCAGTTGCACTCCGGTCTGCGCGACCCGGACTTCCTGAAGGAGCTCGGCGTAATTGCGGTGCAACCGCTGCGACTGCGTTTCGGCGCGCACTTCGAGCCCACCGGCCCGGGGCCGGTGGGCTGCCGGGAGGTCGGGCGGCTCGGCACGCATCTCAGGCACTTTCAGCTCATGCCGGGGTTCGGCAAGGACTTCCGCTGCTTCCGCCACCGTGGGCCTCCTGCCTGTGCCGACTGCGCAGCCGAGAACGACCGCGAGATCAGGACAGTAGCCCGCGGCGCCCGGACCGGCACAAGCCGCGTTACCAGGGTTGAGGCCGAATTTCGGCGCCGGTTGCCTGTTGTGCCCCCTCATCAGCCCTTCGCCGCGAAGCAGGCATGCCGTCGGGGATCCCGGATTTCCCCGACGGCCCCGCGGCGGCTCACCGGTCGCAAACCGGGCAACCGGCTGCCCGCGTCAGACCATTCCGCACCGAATGGCATAAGCGACGGCATGGGCCCGGCTGTTCAGACCGAGCCGGGTCATCATCACCTGGAGAACGGTTTTGATCGTCCGTTCCGAATAATTGAGCTTCACGGCGATCTCAACGGTGTCCAGCCCGTCCGACAGCAGTCGCAGAACTTCGATTTCGCGCTTGTTGAGCCCCGCGGACGTCAGCCCGTAGGTGCTGTGCAGCCGTTCCTGCGACTGCCGGATGCGCTCCAGCAACGCGAACAGCAACGGCTCCGGCATCGTCGAGCGCGCCCGGTTCGCGTTGATCGCGGTCCGGACGATGGTCTCGTAGTCGACCTCGCCGTGCGCAAGCACGCTGACCAGCCCGCATTCGAACGCCCTGAGCAGATAGTATTCAGGCAGCCGATTGACCACGAGCACGACGCGGACGCTCGAAGACTCGGCGCGTTCGACGAACTCCTCGATCATGGACAACAGTGCGCCGTCGACAGTGCCAGCAATGACGATCAGCACCCGGGCCTGCACTTCGGCGTCCCCGAGCACCAACCGGATGCCCGGACGGCCGTGCAGCGCCGCGCGCGCCCCGTCCGCGGCGATCGGATCCCTTGCCAAGACTGCCACGCTCACCCAGTTCATCACGCCTCCATCCCGCACACGGACCAAGCCGGCCGCTACGGCCGGCATCTGGCGAGACACAGTTCTCGCGCTCCGACCGCAGTGTTTCGCGGGATGAGCACCTTCGCACGCCCCCCGACCGCCCGGCCGGCACCCGCTCCGCGACCCGATTGTCCGATCTGGCCTGGGAAACCGATACGATCACATTCTGGCGGATCAGGCACGCTGGCGCACCAGGGACGAGAGACCAGCACCGCCATTCCCGGTCCGCCGCCGCTCCCAGGTGATCGGCCGGCCTGGCTCCGCAGGCCGATGACGGGCCTGGTCGACCGGACCGCAGCGCTGGCTGGGTGAACCGGGCACGCGTGCCCGGACCTCGCCGCTCGTCCGCCCAGCCCGCCGGTTTCGCACCACTGCCGCCGCTCAGGATTGTCTTCGCCACCGCTGAGCCCTCCGCGTCCCGGCCCCGCAGTGCACTATCGCAGGAGAAGCGTTCGCGCCGCCGTGCCATCATTTTTGAGACTTCGTGAAGGCCACCATCTCACACTGGCCGCAGCCATGTGGATACCCAGTGGAGGTGAGCGACCGTGGGTAATGTGCGCGTCGCCGTACGTGCGAGCGACATCGTGACCGGAGTCGGCCTCGCAAGCTTTCTCGAGACGCATCCACTGCTGACAGTCGTTCCCTGCGCGTTGCCGCTCGAAGCCGACGTGCTCGTGTTCGCCTCTGACTCGCTCGACACGGACAGTGCGGCGGCCCTGCGATCAGTCACCGGCAGAGACAAGGCCCGGGTCGTGCTGATCGCCGAGCATTTCTCCGAGGCGAACGTGATCGCCGCGGTCGAATGCGGCGTGGTTTCGGTCCTGCCGCTCAGCGGCAGCAGCGGCGCCGACCTCGTCGACACCGTGCTGGAGGCCGCCGAGCGGCCCGCGCTGGACCCGCGATTGCTCGCCGAACTGATGGACCAGATCCGGCGCATGGGCCGCCCCGCCCCGGGCTCGGGCCAGCTGACCGCCCGGGAAATCGCCATCCTGCGGATGCTGGCAGACGGGTTGGACACCCAGCAGATCGCCGAGCAGCTTTGTTACTCGGTGCGCACGGTGAAGAATGTCCTTCATGTTCTACTGAGCCGGAAAAACCTGCGCAACCGGCAGCACGCAGTGGCCTACGCTGTGCGAGCTGGCCTGATCTGAGCAGTGGCCCGCACGGGGTCCGTGCCGACCCCGGGGCCGGTCATGCCCCGAAGTTCCGCCGGGTCCGCTCGCCCGCGTCCGCCGACAGCTCCAGTTCGGCCACGTCGACGCTTTGCAGCAGCTCAACGGCCGAGCGCAGCCTGGTAACCGCGTCGATGGAATCCCGCCGGGCAGTCGCCCGCATCGCTGCGGCCGCGTCGACCAAGCCGACCATGAGATCCACGTAGCGTTCGCGTGCTTCGTCGGTTTTCTGCCTCGCGCTGATCACAACGCACTCGTCCACCCAGCGATCGAACCGGTCGGCCAGCGACAGCTGCGGCACCACCACACCCTCCGGCCGGTCTCGCCGCGAGCGACTCAAGCCGTCGACGTGACAGCCGTCCTCGCCGGATTCAGTCCCCACGATCCCCACCTCGCCAGTAGGCTCCTGAGCTCTGCTCGATAAATCTGATGAATAGTGACACATGGGGGCACCCCAGTGGGCCGTTCCCTCCTTCAAATCAGTCGTTCGCAGCATCGAGATGGGCCGAATTGCCCATCTCGCATTATCTCGGAGCCCGGCCGGCTCGCCGTTCGGTTCAAAAGCCGCCACGAGCGCTCCGCCGCGCGTTCGGCGGGGACCAGCCGCGCGGCAAGCACTGCGAGCAGACGCGCTACAAGCTTTTCGACATCTGGCGAAATCCTGAAGACAGTGACCCCGGCGCGGGCGGGCGCTTTCCCTACCCCGCCGACCGCCGCGAACTCAGTCCGCCGACAGCCGGGCGAACTCAAGGTCGAAGTCGACCCACCGCGATTCGCTGCCCCAGGGCACGATATCGTAAGTGCGGTCGAGGAATTCCCTGAGCTCGGACACAGGCGCGCACAGGACAGCGTACCCGGTGGGCGAATCCAGTTCGATGAGGACTGCCTCCGGATTCTCCTCGGAAGGCCGGACTCTGACGTCACCGGTGCCCGTCGGCGAGTGGAGCCCGCTCGCCAGAAGACAGCGCGCGAAGATCCACTGGACGGAGTGCGGAGCATCGACGGTGTCGAACTCCATGGAGACCGCGTAAGGATCCAGCGTTCCGTAACGCAGCTTCGCGCGAATCGGAACCGGGTGCGTGTATCCTGCCATCAAGTCGAAAACCAGTTCGCGGGTGACGATCGCATCGTCCGAGGCGTTGGCACCGATGCGGCGCAGCTCCTTGTTATCGTTCATGTCGATAGTGTCCGCGTCGGGACTTCATTCCCAATCCACGCGATCCTGATCGACGCACCGACAGGCCGGTGCACAGGCGGGAGCACAACGGGAACGCCACCGCGACGGCATCGAGACGAGCCGATTCCGCCGCGTTCCCCGAGCCGCCCTGTCACGGATGATTCCTCCGCAAGCCGGCGCAGGCCCTCGATCGCGCCGGAATGGTCGTTCCGGGTGCCGAAAACTGCCCGTTGGTACCTGATTGCCAGTTGGCCGGGCGACGTGACCTGGACCGGATTTGCTTCGCTTACGATGCGGGAAGGTGCGCGGCAAAGGCACGAGAGGCGTTGAGGTTGTGGGCGACGATCTGACATCGGGGCTGACAATTCAGCTCCTTGGCGACGTGCGCGTCGCCCGAGGCTCGGTGGAACTCGACCTGGGTTCGTCGTTCCGCCGAGGAGTGTTCGCCGTTCTCGCTTGCTCCGCCGAGCACACGGTCGCCCGGCATGAACTGGTCGACGCGCTCTGGGGCGAAGCCCCGCCGCCGAGCGCCAGCGGCAGTCTCTACACGTATGTCTCCGATCTGCGGCGGGTGCTCGAGCCGGGCCGGCCGCGGCGCGGCGATTGCCGGACGCTCGCCTCGATCGGCTCGGGTTACACGCTTTCGGTGCCACGGAAGAACATCGATCTCTTCCAGTTCGGCACTCTGTGCGAAGCCGCGCAGGATCTCGCCGCGAACGGCAGCGCGGAGCAGGCACTTGAAACGGTCGAGACCGCGCTCAGGCTGTGGCGTGCCGACGCGCTGTCGGGCGTCCCCGGCCCGTTCGCCGAGGCACAACGGCTCCGGCTCGCCGGAATGCGGTTGAGCGCTATCGAGCTGAGGGGCGAACTGCTGCTCAGCCTCGGCCGGCACACCGGACTCGTCGACGAGCTGAGAGCGCTCTGCGCCGCGCATCCGAACCGGGAGCCGCTGCGCGCACAACTCATGCAGGCGCTGCATAGTTGCGGTCGCACCGCGGAGGCACTTGAGGTATTCGAGGAGTTCCAGGCTGCGCTGCTGGACGAATCGGGCATCGAGCCAAGCCCTGGCCTCCGGAAGCTGTACCGCTGGCTTCTCGATCCGCTCACGGGGTGCGATCCGTCGGCGCAGCAGCGGGCCGCTGCCGAAGCCCCCGTGCTGCCGTCGAAGCGGAAACCGGAGAGGACCGACGGATTCGTCGGGCGCACCGAGGAACTGGCTGTCCTCGATGCGGCTGTCAAGGACGTCGTCGCGGGACGCGGCGGCGCGGTGCGAGTGGAAGGCGAGCCGGGAATCGGCAAATCCGCGCTGCTGGCGGAAGCAGCCGCGGAGATGTCCGGCGCCGAGGTTCGCTGGGCCAAGGCGCACGAACTGGACACCGAGGTCCCGTTCCGGCTGTTCGCCGAGCTTCTCGGCCTGTCCGCGGAAGCCGGGTCCCGGACCGGAATGGCTTTCGAGACCGCGATGCCGGAGATGCTCGCTGTCGTGCGACGGCTTTGCGCCGAGCAGCCGCTCGTCCTCGTGGCCGACGACCTGCAGTGGGCCGACGAGGCGAGCGTTGCGGCGTGGCAATGCCTCAGCGCGCTCGCCGACCTGCCGCTGCTGCTGATCAGCGCCTCGCGCACGGCCGAGCACCCGCCCGAGGCAGGCACGGCCAGCCGATGCGCCACCCTGCCCCTCGGCCCGCTGCGGCCGACCGAAGTACGCCAATTGGTCGACCGGCTCACCGGGCCGGGCGGGGATCGGCCCTACCAGGAGGCGGCCGACGGAGCCGGCAATCCTTGGTACGTCCGCCAGATCGTCGCCTGTGTCGGCGACGCACCACCCTTCGCAGACGCGTTGCCGCTGCACCTGGTCTCGCTTGTCAGCCAGCACTTGACCTTCCTGTCCGAGGAGACACTTGCGACGGTCAAATACGCGGCGATGCTGACCGATGGATTCACCTCGGACGAGGCGGCCGCTGCGATCGGCCGGGCACGGAACGAGGTGGCGGTCCACCTTCAGGAGGCGACGTCGGCGGGAATCCTCGACCGTGCCGGGGATCGCCACGCGTTCCGGCATCCCGTAGTGCGCCAGGCACTCTACGAGCGGACGCCCCGGGCGCTGCGCGGAATGCTGCATCGCCAACTCGCCGAACTGTTGGCCAAGATCGACGCGCCCGCGCACCGCGTAGCGGAACACCTTGTCATCGTTCCGGCCGCGATGGACGACTGGGCGGCCGAATGGCTTACGACGAAGATCAGCGCCGTCGCGGCGGAGCGCCCGCAGCTCGCACTTCAGCTGCTGCGGCAGGCACTCGGCTTCGGGTCGCTCGCTCCGGAGACCGCCGATCTGTTCAGCTCGACGCTCGCCTGGATTCTCCTGTGGCTGGGCGAAGAGCCCGAATTGGAGGCCCGGTCCGCCCTCGCCCGGACTGACGATCCGGAGCGCGCGGCAGAGTTCCGCTGGATCCTGGCGCAGATCCACAAAGGGCGCGGTGAACGCGATTCCGCGCTCGCCGAGATCACGAAAGTACTGCTGGACGACCGGGTCACCGGGGAGTGGCGTGCGAGACACGAGGCGTTGCTGAGCCGGCTCGGCACCCGGCCAGCAAGCATCGGCGATCCCAGCAGCGCTGCGAACTGATCCAGGTTCTCGCCGCAGGCCCGGCGTGCGGCGCTGGCGAGCGACGGAAACGGCCCCGGCCCGATCCGGTCAAGCGACTGATTACGGCTTGAAGGCTTGCCGAAGCGCGTGAGCCTGAACGGAGCCGATCAGAGGGCTCCGGCGCGGATCGCGTACGCCACGGCGTGCGCGCGGTTCTGCAAGCCGAATCGGTCGATGACGCCGTACAACACGTTCTTCACGGTGCCTTCGGAGCACCACATCCTGGCCGCGATCTCGTCGGTGCGCAGCCCCGCGGCCACCATGCCGAGAACATCCACTTCCCGGTCGGACAGGCCCGCAAGCGAGAAGCCGTTGGGCTCAAGCACACCGCGACGCAGCGCGTTTAACTGCTCGAGCAACGCGCGCTGCAGCTGGGCAGGTAGGTAAGCGGAGCCCTGCCCGGCCGCTCGGACAGCCGACACGAGCAACTCCCGGTCGATCTTCACCCTGGGCAGTACCGCCTTCACCCCGTGCTCGACTGCCCGCATGGTCATCGCCGGATCGAAACGGTCGGTCACCACCACGCAGCGCTGGGGCCGCCGACGGCCAGCCTGCTTCGCGCGCAACGCAGACAGCCGGTTCAGGTCAGCGACCATGAGCTCGCCGGTGATCAACACGACCACCTCAGCCGCTCCTGCCTCAGCTTGGGCGACCAGCCGCAACTGGTCGTCCGAGCTCAGGAACCGGGCCGCACCGGCATAATTAATCTCGTCCGCGGCCAGGATGCTCACTGTCGTCGGGTTCATGCCAGCCCCCGTCACGCTCGTCTCATCGCCAGACACTCACCAGTGTCGGGGCCGGCTCTTCATACCTCCTCTATGCGCCCGGACGAGCAGCCGGAGCGAGGGACGCCGCTTCCCGGACCGCGTCGGCGAAAAGGCGGATAGCCGCCGGGCCGCCGGGGTTGAGCATGACATCCACGCCGCTCTGGGGAAGCGCTTCCGCCAATCGCTGGACAGTGACATTCGCCCACGCGGGCACGTCCTCCACCCGAGCGCGATGCCCAGGTGACGTCGTGACCAGAACTGAAGGAACTCCGTCCGGCGCGGCGCGGACCAGCGCGATGCCCTCTTCATCGACCGCGATGCCGACCAGGACCTCGCTCAGCAACCCGGGCAGCATCTCGGCGACGTCCTCGCCCCTCGCGAGCATGCGCAGAATGGCGTCGATCGGGTCGAGCGGCGAATCCGGCCGCATCGGCCGGTACAGCGGATTCGGCTGGAACACCCCACGTTCGCCGTCCGGGGTCACGACCCACGCCCCGAGCAGTGCGTCGAGCGGCGGATCAGGGGCGTCAGCAGTGGCTCGCCATTCCAGATCGACGAGAACCATGAGCCCGCCGTCTGCGAACGGATCGACGGGCTCAGCCATGGCCGACGCCCGGCAGCACGCGGAATCTGGCGACGGCGGCGGCCGGGACCCGCTGCGCCGGTTCCGCCGCCGCCCAGCGCTCTTCGCTGCGGCGAAGCGACTTCTTCGCCATTGCATCGAGCGAGGACCGATTCGGCGCCGGTTGCCCGTCCGCGGTGAGCTCGGCGGCCGGCAGCTCCCGCAGGACGATCCGGCCCCGCGCATCGCCGCTGGGGGCGGCCGATTCCAGTACTTTGAACGCGGTCCCCGGCGCGAACACCACGCGGTCCGCCACACCGTCAGCCGGCTCCAGCAGCGCTGTCTTGCGACCCGAAACCGACCACACGAGCAGGTCGGTGTCACCAACGGCAGCGGAGCACGGCGCCGCGAGCAGATTCAAGAAACCGAGCTCGGTGACGAGCGCACTCGCGCTCAGCACGGCCCACTCCGCGGCAGTCGGTGACAGGGCAGACACGGCCCCTCCGCGATAGGCGGGCATGGCGGCAAGGCCCGCCGCCACGCATCGGCTGAACGCGTCGCAGGCACCGGACTGGCCGGTACGCAGCCCCAGATCGACATCGAGCCCTTGCCCGGCCAAGTACATGCGCAGGGCGACCGCATCGGCCGCCAGCTCCGCGCGCTCCGCGGCCGACCCGCTCCGGAACACCCTGGGATTCCTTGCCAGCACGGCTTCGACTGACGGTTTGTGCGCACCGAAATCCGCCGCCCAGTTGAATTGCAGCCATTCGCGCGCCGAATCGAGGTCATCAGCCGCTGGCGGCTCCGGCGTGGGCGGCTCCGGCGCGGGCGGCTCCGCTCGTCCGGAGGACGGGGCCTCTTCCCCTGCGGATTCCGGGGCGACGGGTGCCTCGAGCTTCATCGTTTCCATCAACTGGCTTAGCCAGGGCAGTGCCGTCACGGGCTCCGCGTCGCCCAGCGGACGCCTCGCCGGGGCAGGCGTCGACGGAACGGGGGGTGGCGCACCGGGTCGCAACGCGACGACCGGTACTACGGCGGTCACCCGCCGGGTCGAGTCGCTGAGACCTCTGGTCAGCGTCATCGCCAAAGCACGCATCCGGGTGCGCTGGGCCGCGTCTCCGCCCTCGAAGACGACGAGGTGCCGGGCCGGGTCCGCCGGCACGGAACGTACGAGTGCCGTGTACGGCGACCCGCCCTCAGGCCGGATCCACAACCCGGCACGCACGACCTCGACCACGGCTCCGACTGCGTAGCGGAATACTCCGGGCGAAAGCTCCGGCAGACCCGCTATCGGCGATCGGTAGCCGCACAACCGAGCCGGTGCGGCACCGGCGACGCGGGGCCGGAAGGCGACCTGCTCGGCACACGTGCGCCAGCTGTGCGAGCCGTCCGAGCGCAGGACGATCACCTGCGGATCGTCCGGAGATCCGGAGGGCAGGCCGGTGTAGCACACCACCTCCGTTCCGAGCAGGTCGGCGAGCGCCTGTCCGAGGCTGACCGCCGGCAGCAGCTCCACTGGCCCGGCTTGCGCGAATCTGGCCCGCGCTCGCGCCGAGTCGTCCAGAGTCGACCACAGCTCGGCGACAGCCTCCAACGGCAGCGGGGGAAGCCGCTCGCCGCCGAGCACGATCGTGAGCACATCCGGCTGGCACGGGACCCACCGGGCCAGCCGGTAGCGCCCTCGCTCGAGGGCAGGCTCGCCGCCGTCCGAGCGGACCCACAGCCCAGCGGGCAGCGGCTCGGCGCTCGCCACCCCGGCAAGCGGGCACATCGTGGAGACGACCGGGGAATCCCAGACCGGGCGAGGAAACCGGATCCCTTCGTGCACCGGTGGGCGGCCGCGCCGGAAACGGCCCCAGCCGCGGTGTTGCCCGGGATGGACGAACAAGGTGCCGCTGGCGGTCTGGAACGTCGTGCCGCACGGCGCGATCACCGGCCGGCCGAGCCGCTCGGCGAGCCACTGCGCCGTCTCCGGGCTCAACCAGCGCGGGAACCGGCCAGGAACCAAGCGCACCGGCTGCTTGCCCTTCGGCACCGCCTCGGCGACGGACTCCCAGACCTCGACAGGCGAATCCGGCGGCACGTCGACGACGACGAGGAGACAGTCCCGGTCCGGCGGCAGCGCTGCCGCCATCGAGGTCGCCTCGACTCCCGCGTCATCCGCGTGGTGCACGACGGTCGCGGCACCGCTGGCAGATGCCAGCATTTCCCGGGCATCTCGGCCAGACCGCTGCCGTCCCTTGCGGGGGAACCTGGTCAGGAGAGTCATCGGCTTCCCTTCGGGACGCGTTCCGTCACGACTACACCGCTTGCATCACCGCCGGGCGAGCATCCGAATCGGCGTCCCCGACTGGCTTCGACGGGCTCAAAGCGGAGGTTCGGCCGCCTTGGAATCGCTCTGTCGGCCCGGGTCATCAGCCTCCGCGGGCGAAGCGCCAGCCTCGGTTCCGCTGTCGTCCTGCTCGGGTGAGTCCGGTTCGCTCGCGCCCTCGCCGGGCGGCCGGGTCAGGTCGACCGGCACGACGCGCAGTCCCTCCGAGTCCAGCTCCTGCTCGGAGTACAGCCCGGCCAGCTCTTCTTCATCCATCATCAGCGTTTCCCGGATGAAGTCGCCGTCGAGGCGGACCGCCGAGGCACCACCCGGGTTGATGAACACGTCGATGTCGTCTTCGAGCAACTCCACCAGCTCGTCCAAGTCGACCCGCTCCCAGTCCGGCGCGTTGATCCGGAGCCGGTGCACCTCGCTGGTCACGATGACGGTGCAGAGCTTGTCGTCGGGCGACTGGGTGATCAGCGGCCGGCCGTCGCCGTTCATCGCGATGTCGAAAAGTGTCTCCCGAAGGATCAGCTGAATGTGCTCCGCCGTCGCGTCGCCCTTCATCACCAAGCGCAGCACCGCGTCGAGCGGGTCCGAAGGCGAGTTTTCGTCGGAAGGCTCGTACTGCGGGTTCGACCGGAACTTGCCGAGCTTGCCGCCTTCTTCGACCGGCCACAACCCCACCACCGCCTCGATCGGCGGCGGCTCGTTCTCCGCCTGCGGCCGCCAGGCAGGGTCCATCAGCAGGAACCAGTTCTCCAGCTGCTCGTCGGCTGCGTCCTCGGGTGTCTCGGTCTCCGCGGTCATCGGCCTTCCCCGTTTCGTCCCGGCGGTCTCGTCTGGGATGTTAAGCCAGTCTCGCCCGCTCCGCGCCCGATCGGGCTGCATGTCAGCCAACCTTGCCCCAACGCGCTGCCCTGGCCGGACCGCGCCAACGCTGGTTGCCCGGCCAGCCGGAGATGCAGGCTCGCCCGCGGAGACCGACCCGCGTGGCGATCGCCGAAATCGAGTCCTGCTCCCATGGGCCACCGAGCTCACCTACGCCGAAATCCCCGGTCGGGACGTCGAGAGCAGCCAGTGGCGAGTCCGGCTGCGCACCGACGCCGCCGCGGTCCGCGACGAACAGACCCTGAACCACCCAGCAGGACGACGACCAGACCGTGTTCTGGTCACTGGAATCCTCCCGGATGTTCGCCGGCCTGCACGGCTCCCGAACCCTCGCCCCCACCCCGCTGTGGGCGTCGCCCCAGTAACCTGGCTGGCCGTGACGCCCAAGGTTCCCACGCTCGCGGTGCGCGCCAATGGGCCGAACGCATGATCATCGGGCTTCCCCGCCACATCGAGCAGGAACCCGCGTGCGCCCTCCTGCCGGTGCGCCACCGCCCGAACCATCGGGTGTCTTTGCCGGTGTTTTCTGGCCCCACTCGTTCGCTGGTTTGTGGCCCCACCGCATTTGTGGCGGGGCCGGTGAAGGTGCGTCGGTGGTGTCTGTTCGGCGGTTTTTGGCCCCATCCCTGAATGGGTGAAGTTGGGGCGGGTGCGGGGTGCTGCGGTGGCGTGCTGCGCCGGTGCGACGACGGGGACCGGTTAGGTTGTGCGGGCCGGGTGTCCACGGACCCGTCTCCGACAAGGCGAAGCGCCGTGGGCAGCTGGCCCTTCGTGTTCGGCGCGGTGCCGATCGCGACTGCGCTCGCCGCTGCCGCCCCTGGTCGGCCCCGCCGCGAGTTCGCCTGGACCGAGATGCGCCATGCGTTCCTGCGGGCGACCGCGTCGAACGCGGCGAAGCATTCCAGGCCCTGAACGACGCCGTTCATGGTCATGGAGATGATGCGCGAACGTGAGTTCGCCGTCGCGACGACGACTACGGTCTCCCTCGGGGCGCAGCTCAACGACTATGGGGCTGCGCTGCTGGAGCGATGGAACCGCGACGTCAAGAGCTGACGCGGTCCGTTCGCGTGGTCGTCGATCGTTGTCAGTGCTGGGGATCGTCGTCGTTGCGGACGGCGTCCAGCCGTTTCAGCTCGGCGGGGTCCACTTCGGACAGGACGGCCAGCCGCCGGGTTTCTTCCAGGGCGTGGCGCGGCCAGGCGAAGTCGGCAACGCAACAGTCGATGAGTTCGTGAGTTCGGTCAGCACTGTCGGCCGCCTTGCTCGTGCCTGGACCAGGACCTGTGGGCGCGCTCGTCGGTCTTCGACCCCAATTGAAGGTTCGTCATCCGGAGTGACATGATCGCCTCCTGGATGAGCAATCTTCACTGAGGATGAACCCGAGGGGTGCGAGTTGGCGCTGGCCGTGGTGCGTGATCTGCGTGATCTGCGCGCGCCGGAGACCCCGGAGGACCTCGCCGACTTCGAGACGGACGTGCTGGCCGGGTTCGTGCTGGCCCGTGCGTCGGCCGGCTTGGTCGACAGCACGATCCGCAACGACACCAACCACCTGGAGCTGATCAGGGACTGGTTCGGTCGTCCGCTGTGGGAGATGCAGCCTCCGGACGCCGATGTCTACTTCGGCAAAGAACTGCGCGACGCGAGGCCGTCGACGCGTGCCGGCCGCGCGGGTTCGCTGGCGGTGTACTTCGAGTACCTCGAACTGCGCCACAAGGTCGAACTGCACAACCTCACCGGCCGGGTGGTCGAATGCCCGCTCGACGAGATGAACCGGCCTCGCCAGTCGGTCGAGCCGCAGTTGCGGATCCCGCCCACCGAGGCCGAGATCGACCAGCTTTCACCGGATGGCGCCAGGAATTGGTCACCTGCCGCAAGTTCTCTCCGATGGCTCGCAACTACGCGGTCGCCCGCCGCGCGGCCGACGTGGGCGTGCGGATCACCGAGGCCCGGATGCTCGACCTGGACGATGTCCGGTGGGAGCTGGGACGGTACGGCAAGCTCAACGTCCGGCACGGCAAAGGCTCGCGCCGCAAAGGCCCGAGACCGCGCCTCGCGCCGTTGATCAACGGCGCGGATCGCAATCTGCTCTGGTTCATCGAGGACGTATGGGGCCAGTTCGGCGACGATCACACGCGGCCGGGCGTCCCGTTGTTCCCCTCCGAACGCAAGAACCATGACGGCTCGTGCTCGCGAGCGACCGCCGATGTGTTCCGGCGAGCGCTCGCCGCGGCCGCCGCCACGCATCTGCCGGCCTGGGCGGGGAAGCTCACACCCCATGTCCTGCGGCGCTTTTGCGCCAGTCAGCTCTATCTCGGGGGCATGAGCTTGTTCGCCATTCAGGAGTTGCTCGGTCACGCCTGGACTGGCACGGCGGCCCGGTACATCCATGTTCACGGAACCCACGTCGAGGATGCCTGGGTGGCTGGACAACAAACGCGCGACCGACCGATGGAAGGGACTGGCCTGATGAAGTGGAACCTGCGGCTCGCGGCAGCCAACCGCGGCATCTGGAAAGCCAGCGAGCTGCAACGGATGCTCGCCGAGCGCGGCGTCGTGATCAGCGCCGGAAAGATGTCGGGCCTGTGGTCCGGGCAGCCCAACACCGTCAAGCTCGACGAACTCGACGTCCTCTGCGCGATCCTCGGATGCGGAGTCGACGAGCTGCTGCTGCCCGAACCGGAGACAGTGCCAGCACCGCAGCCCGCAACGGACGACCAGGCCGCTGCGAGCGGGCAGACCCGTAGCGTCACACCGCGCCCGCGCACCGGCAGGTCGCTGCCGCCGCGGTGAACTGCGCGCACTGCGGCCAGCCGATTCCCGCCGGAAGTCGACGAGATCGGCGCTACTGCCACAAAAACTGCCGGCAGCTGGCCTACGTCGCACGCCGCTTCGCCGGAAGCGCGCCGCTCCCACGCTGGCGACATCCCGCGCTGGAGTCGGACAATCTCCAGATCCAGGCCGCAGCGGATCTCGCCGAGCAGCTCGGCGCGGCACACGGCTGGTCGTCCTCCACGATCCGATGCACGATCGACGGCTTGGAGGTAGTGCTGGACGGGCGGTCGCCGGGCGAGCGGGTGAGGCTCACCGAGGTCCGGTCGCGGACATCACGACAGACATCGAGCGCCCGGGTTGCGGAAGTGCTGTCCGGGCTAGGCCTGCTCGAGGACGACACCGTCCCGCCGATCCGATCCTGGATCGACCGGCGAGCAAGCACACTGGCGTCCGGCTTCGCCAGCGATGTGCGTGCCTGGCTGCTGGTTCTTCTTGACGGCGATGACCGCACCCGGCCGCGGTCGCATTCCTGCCTCTACGCATATTTCGGTGCTGTCCAACCGTTTCTGGCGACTTGGGCGGACACTCGCGGGCAATTGCGCGAAATCACCTCTGCTGATGTCGCTGCCGCTCTCGATCCGTTGCTCGGGTGGCGGCGGCGCAACGCCATCGCCGCCCTGCGGTCGCTGTTCCGCTTCGCCAAGAAACGCGGCGTGATCTTCGCTGACCCGACGACTCGGCTGAAGGCCCTCGACGTCGAGCGCGGCTTGCTCCCGATGACCGACGCCGAAGTCCGCGACGTCGAGAATCTCGCTGTCGCGCCACGACAGCACCTGGCCATCGCGCTGGCCGCGGTCCACGCCGCGCGGGCAACCGCCATCCGACGGCTCACTCTCGACGACCTCGACATGCCGAACCGTCGTATCACCATCGACGGGCATACCCAACGCCTTGGGGAGCTCGCCCACCGAACGCTGAATGCCTGGCTCGAACACAGACGTTTGCGCTGGCCTCACACCCCCAACCGGCACCTGCTGGTCTCGGAGAAGACCGCGTTGGGAACCGGACCCGTCAGCCGCGACTACCTCAAACGCTGTCTGCTGCACCACGGCGTCCGCCTCGAACAGATCCGCGGCGACCGGATTCTGCAGGAAGCACTTGCGGTCGGTGCCGACCCCCTGCACCTGAGCCTTGTCTTCGACCTGTCCCACAGCACGGCGAGCCGATACGCCGATATCGCCCGTCAAATCCTCGCCGAGGACCTCGAAGAACAAGCCGACGAGCGGTGAACACCGCATCCGCACTACGCTTCAACCGAACCGGACGCCTTTTCCCGCTCCGGAGGTCGTTCACACCGTGGGTTCCCGGTGAAGAACCTTCAGTCACGCTGAACTCACGGCGGAGCTGTCGTTAAGGACGGTGTCATGAGCCGCCATTCGAGCTGAGCGGGCTGGTCAGTGGGCTGGCGCTGGGATGGCTACTGCCCGAATGCCGACTCCGCTGCTGCGGCCTGTTTTTTTGGGGCCGGCGCGGAAGTAGCGGGCCGAGGTTTCGGTCGAGGCGTGGTTGAGCAGGGCCTGGACCTGGGCGACGTCGGCGCCGTCCTGGCGGAGCCGGGTGCCGTAGGTGTGGCGGAGCCGGTGGGGCCGGAGGCCGGTGATGCCGGCGTCCTGGCCGACCGCGAGGACGGCCTGGGTGATGCCCGAGACGGTCATTCGGCCGCGTTGCCCGGTCCACAACGGCCCGGGTTGGTTGCCGCGCACCGTGATCCAGGCCGACAGCCGGTCCCGCGCCGCGGCGGGCAGCGGGACCTCGTGGATCTCGTCTCCCTTGCCGTGCAGGCGGATGCTGCCGGTGCGCGGGGTGATCGCCACGTCGTCCAGGTCGAGCCGTGCGCATTCCTGGACCCGCGCGCCGGCGTAGAGCAGCATCGCGATGATCGCCGCGTCGCGTTCGCTGCGGCGGAGCGAGGCGCGTTCGACCTTGCCCTGCTCGGCGGGTTCCAGCGCGTCGGGTTGGCCGGGCCGGGGCACGCGGGCGCTTGACGGCGATGCGCAGCTGCGGGCCGTGCTCGTAGAGCAGGGTGACCGCGGCGAGTGCCTGGTTGACTGTGGCCGGGCTGGACTTGCGGCTGCGTACCAGGTGTCGGCGCCATGCGGTGACCGCGGCCTCGGCGCCGACCAGGTCGGCGAAGGCGTCCGGGTGGTCGGCGGCGCGGGCGGTCAGCCAGGTCACGTAGGCGCTGGTCTGCCGGCGGTACGCCTTGACCGTGTTGGCGGCCAGCTTGCAGCGGGCCAGGTAGCGGTGCGCCCCCGTCAAGGCCCGCTGGGCGGCGTCGGTGACGTCCGGGTGCAGCGGGACGACGTCGGCGGTCACCGGCCGCCCGGGACGCCGGTCGGCCTCGGTCATGCCCGGACCGTCCGCCCGGCCTCGTACGCGCGGGTGATCAGGCCGATCACCGCTTGTGCGGCCGCAGATTGAAGATCGGCCAGCCGCTCCAGCGTGTGGCGATCGAACTCACCCAGCTCGCCCCCCGGCGTCTCGGCACGCGGCGGTCAGGTGACCCATGACCGTGTCGCGGACGAGGTGTTCGGGGTCGCCGGAGCGGACCCGGCCGGCGACGTGCAGCTCGTGCACCGCCCGCGGCATCGGCTCGTCGTAGGTGTCGGTCTCGCGCTCGTAGGGCCCGGCCATGGAGGGCACTCCTTTTCTTATCCGCTGAGTTCCGGCCCGGTGTCGACGTCCTCTGCGACCGCGTTATCCACTGTGATCGTAGCGAGTCTGAGCGGATAATGGCGGTTATCCGCTCAGACCCCGTCGCGGTGCCATTCCATGCTTGGTCGGCGGTGGCCCCTTCGTCGTCTTCGGCGTTGAGGCGGGCAAGATGGTGTCCGTGACCCCGGAACCTGGCTGTCGGCGCGAGTGGACTTCATCGGCGGGCGCTGTGGTCTGCGGCAGCCGCGGCCGCCGACCAGGGGTGCAGTCGGTCGGGACGTCGGCTTCGGCCGGGGTGCCGTCGCCGGATGCGCTCGCGGCCGGGAGCGGTTGTTTCGGCCGGGTTTTGCGGGGTCGTGGGGGTGGTCGGTGATCACGCTCGATGCGGGTGTGCCGGCGTTGACGCGGCTGGGCGGTGTGTCCGTCGGGCTGTTCCGGTTGCGGATGGGCGAGTTCACGGTGCATGCCTCGATGCCGGAGGCGGTGCGCTGGGCCACGACCGTGGGCTGGCGGTCGAGCATTCCGGCGATGCTCGGCCGCCCGCGGGCGGCGGGAGTCGACTTCGGCGGCTACTGCCGCATCGAACCGTCCTCCTCGACGCCTCCGGCCTCCTCCGGCGGGCAGCTGTTCCGGGGCAACGGGCGTGTCGACTGGCGATCGTGGCCCTGGCCGGCGGGGCTGGATCCGTTCCTGTTCATGGTGCACGCGTCGCCGCTGGACGACATCTGCCTGTTGGCGGGCGGGACGGTCCGGCCGGTCACCGACCCGGCCCTCGGCGCGTGGTTGCGGCGTTTGCCCGCGCTCAGCCTGGGCCGGCGGTCGTTGGAGGACCCGGTGGTGGTGCTGACCTGCACCGGGAGTGCGACCCGCCAGGAGCTGGCAGACCGGACCGGGCGCCTGGTCTGGTTCGTCGACGGCCCGGTGATCGTCGGAGCCGAGCCGCTCGACCCCGCCGGCCGGGTGCCCGGGGGCCGGGTGCTCGTCGGCGTGCCCCGCTCCCGGGACGGTCGCGTCGACGGGTTCAGGTCGGTCTACCCGCGCGGGCCGGCCGGCGACCGGGTCCGCTGGGCCCTCGGGCGCCGATTCGCCGCCCGCGCGGCGGGCTTGCTGGTCGAGGCCAGCGCCGCGCCGGGGACCAGGGCGTCGGCGCACGCGCGGCCCCTGGTGTTCGGCGGCCGGGGCTTTGTCGGCCTGTCCTATTTCGACGCGCGCGACCGCGCGTCCCGCGCCGCGGTGCTGGGTTCGTCGGCGTTCGCGACCACCTACGCGGCGTGGACGCCGAACCACGCCTATCTGCCGGGCCTGGCCTGGACCCCGCCGTCCGGCGGGACGGCCTCGGCCTGGAACCTGCGGGAGCTGGGCGTCCTGCCCTTCGACCCGGCCGCCGCTGTGATCGTGACCGGATACTTCGCCGACGGCCGATTCGCCGTCTACGACCGCGACCGCGACGTCACCTGCTGGGAAACGCCCACGGCGTTCGGCCACCGGCTCGCCCGCGACATCGACGCGGCCCGGACAACCGCGACGGCCCTGCGTCCCAGGCTGGCGCACGCGGTGCTGCTCACCGACTTCCAGGCAGTGCCCGACGCGGCCCGCGCCGAGATCGCACGCCGCCTCCGCAGCCTCGCAGTGATCACCGCGAACGCTCCGTCGACCCTGTTCCTTGACCACGACTCGGATGGAGTTACCAGGGCGCGTATCGCACTACTGCCAGGTAACCATGCGACCACGGAAGCGCCGGAGTGGACCTCCACGACCGTCACCGGCATCTCCACGACGCTGCCCCGGGAGCGGAGGGCGCAGCCGGCCGGCGACGCGCTGCGGCGGTCTGCTCCCGCCACCTGGACACCGCCGCCACCGGGACCGGCAGGCGACCGGCGGGCGCCCGTCGGTCGCCTGGACCCCGGCCTGGCCGGTGGCGCGGAGGAGGGCGCGGGCGGCGGCGACGCGGGCGGGCCGCTGGACGCGGAGCGGGCGCTGGCGTTGCCGGCAGGGTCGGAGCTGTCCCGGGAGCGTTTCCGGACGGTGTCGGACGAACAGGACTGTTTCGACCGGCGCTACCGGGTGCTGCGCGGGGTCGGCCAGGCCCGGCGCCGGCAGAACAACTGCCTGGCAGCGCAGGTCCAGGGTTCGTTCTCCATCATGGAGGGCGTGACCTACCGGGCCGAGCCGGCCGGGCCGCGGCGGGCCCGGCGGGTGCGGTTCGCGGAGGAGCTCGCCGGCGCACCGGCCGTGAGGGCGAGCCTCGAGCAGATCACCGAGCACATGCGCGGCCAGCCGGAGAACGCCATGGGCCTGGTGTACCTGGGAGGCGGGCGGCGCGACGGCCACTACGTACTGGTGCACAAGGACCGGCGCGGGGTGGTGAACTACCTGGACGCGCAGGCCGGGCGGTTCGCCGCAGTGCGGGGGCGGCGCCCTGTCATCGGGTTCGTGCCCCTGGCCTGGACCGGCGCGGCGGGGCTGCCCGAGGCCGCCCGGCTGGACCCCGGCCTGGTGGGCAGCCACGGCGGCGCGGCGGGACCCTCCGCGGCGGGGCATCCGGTGCTCGCGCGGTGGGACCAGGAGACCGGGACGGGCCCGGTGGCCAACGGGTTCCTCAGCCAGGACGACGCGGTCGCGGCGTTCGGCGCGGCAGGAGCCAGCCGGCTGATCAGGTTCTCCGTCACGGACGTCAAGTGCCGTGCGCTCACGACGGGCGACGACGTGCCGGTCGGCTCCGACTTCACGTTCGACGACGCGGATCCCGATCCCGACCACGACACGAGGTGGGCCGGGGCGGACGAGCGGGGGAAATTCCATTGGCGGGGACGCGGCGAGCCCGACACCGCCAGCGCGCGGGCGGCGCTGCGCGCCGAACTGGGGTACCCCGGCCGGGTGCAGGCGCCCGGGGCAGAGGACTACGCGCGCCACGAAGCCGGCCCGATCGAGATCATCGCGCACGGCGACGAGCGCTCCGCCTACGTCACACTGCCCGCCGGGACGCGCCTGGAGGACGGCCGGGAACTGCGCAGCGCCGTGACCGTTGCCGTCTCCGGCCACGCGCTCGCCCTCATCGTGGACAACGCCCCGTCATTCCAGGCCGCGTACCGCGACCGGCCCTGGGCCGCGCTTCGCGGCGTGGTCTGCGAGGCCGGCTCCTCCGGGGTGGCCGAGGAGTTCATGGACACCCTCCACCACGACCTCGGCTACCCGAACACCGGCTTCTTCTACGAACACGACATCGCGACCACCACCCCGGAACCGGGCTACGCCTACAAGCTCGGCGACCTCCTCGGCTCCGGCAACGCCGCCTGGAAAGAGTACTCGCGCGAACCGGACGGCTCCACGCGCCAGACCCGCCGCGACGAAGCACTGTATCCCGAGTACATGCTCGCCGCACTCGACGACGCCGCGCGCCAGGCCGCCGGGAAGCGGTCCGAGCACCGGGCCGCCCGGCGGGCGCTGGCGGCGCACCCGCTGTACCGGCACGCGGCGGGCGTGAACCGGCCCTTCCTCGACCAGGGACTGCGGGGGCACCTGCGCAACGCGTTCGAATCGGTTCTCGCGGCCTCGGCATCGATCCTGCAGGGGCGGACGATCCCCGCGAAACCGGGCGGGCCGGTGACAGTGCGGGAAGCAGAGACACGGCTCGGAGCGCAGTTCACCCGCGCGTCGCTGGACCGGATCACCGCCCACATGCGAGCGCAGCCGCCCGGCGCGCAAGGCGTGGCGTTCCTGGACGGCAACTACCTGCTGGTGCACACCGACCAGCGCACCGCCGGCACCACGACCCAGGTCAACTACCTCGACGCCCACCGAGGAGTGATCGCGGACCTGGCCACCCGCCTCGGGCGCGACGACCAGGGCCGGCTGATCGAGGGCGAATGCGGCTTCTTGGCGCTCACCCACACCGGAGCCAGCCCCCTCGGACACCACCGGCTCGACCCCGGCCTCGTCGGCGGAGGACAGAGCGTGGAGGCCGAGTGGGCGCACCCCATCCACGTCGAGCCCTTCGAATCCGATGCGGAAGACGACGAGTCGATGGACATCGAGGTGGTGGAGCTCCACGAAACGGAGGTACTGGCACACCGCAGGGGCGCGGAGGTGATCATGGAGACGCAGTACTTCTACCAAGACGACCAGGACCGGCTCCACGCAACCAAACAGGGTGCACTGGCCGCGTCCGCGGGCAGCGTACGAGGCGGAATGTTCGGACTCCCCGAGCTGGTCGTGCGGGTCATGCCGCACCTGCCTGGCGAGGCACGCGATACTTCGCTGGATGAGGGCAGGGCCGTTTACCGGATGGTGAGCGAGGCGCTGGCCGGGATCCCCGGAGCGCCGGGCGATCTGCCGGGCACTGCGCTGGCGGACGTGCTGCGTCCGCAGGACGGCTGGGACGTGACCGACCTGGGCGATGCAGCCTGGATCGGCCCCCCGGCGTTGGGGGCGGACGGAGGGGCTGTCGTCCACTTCAACGTGGGCGTCCCCCCGGAGACGGGCTTCCTGTTCCGGCAGCACCTGCAGGCGCAGACATCCACTGCCTGGGGGTCGCACACGCTGACCCACCGCCACGACGCGCTGCGATTCGCCGACGAAGTCACAGCCTGGTACCTGAGCTGGCGTGCCCTGGGCCGCATCTCGGACCGCATGGACCGTGCCAGGAGTTTCGTCGGGGTAGCGGACCTGTCGGCGCAGGCCGTGCGCTCCCACGTGCTGTCAGCGTACATCCACGCTGCAGCGATCTTCACAGAACCGGCCACCGTGGATCCGGTCAAGTATCACGCAGCCGACCTGACCCGGCACGAGCCCAAGGACCTGCGCCGAGCTCTGCCTGCCCAGTCCCAGGAGTTCCTGCGGCTGTTCGCGGAGAGAATCTACCGCCTGATGATGGCCATGGCTGCTTTCCGGATCCCGGACCGTGACGCTCGTGCGAGGTCGCAGCCCGCCGACGACCCGGAGGCGCGGCTCCAAGTGAGCAACGACAACACGCGCCTGTACTGGGAAGCGGCACTCACCGACCGGCACGACGACCGGTACGTGATGAGGGCGTGCTTCAAGCGGATGACTGTGCTGCGCGATTTCGACGTGGTCGACGGCATACCGCTGGCGGTGGTGGAAGTGCGCTGCTACGGGGCGAGCAAGTACCTGACCTACCCGGAGATGGCCCAAGCCCAGGATCGGATCGCGGACGCGGCGAGGCACGCACATGCGGTGGCCCAGAGATTGCGCGATCCTACGCCCGACATGCTGTCCGACTTCGAGGCAACGTTGCAGGAACTGCGTGCTCACGACGCGGGCCACAGTCCAACGTCGAGCGCTTAAGCTGACGCCGCTGGGTCAGTGCCACGACACCACGCGCACCGCCTTGCGCAGCTCCCGCGTCTTCTTCGCCGCTCGGCTCCCACCGAGCCAGCCCCACCATAGTTGGAACCTTTCCCAAAAAGGAGATGTAAAACCAGGTTTTCACCTCGGGCGCGCACAGGGCTCCCGTGAAGTTACGGGATAACAGACCGTTATCCGGTAGAGCGATCCACAACGCGGACCGGCGACCAGCGGCGGCCCTGCGCGGCCACCTGCGCGACTCGTGCACGTTATCCGGTAGGTCGATCGGAAGAGGGACTCGATGGCGGGCGAGGCGGCGAGAGCCGAAGCGACGGTGACCGACCTCGGCACGCGTCGCCCGGCGTCCGCTCGCCGTGGCGGCGGTCCGACGGTGCGCCGGGCGGTCGACGCGTTCCTGGACTCGCCGAAGGTCGCCGGCAACGCCAACACCCTCCGCGCCTACACCGGCGTGCTCGACCGCACGGCCGCCGAACTCGGCCCGGACCGGCCGCTGGAGGACGTCGCCGACGACGAGATCGAGGCGTCGCTGTCCGCGCTGTGGGGCTCGGCGGCCGCGGCGACCTGGAATTGCAACCGCGCGGCCGTCGGCTCATGGCTGGCCTGGTGTGCCGACAAGCAGCGCTGGACCTCGCCGGCCATGCCGGCCGCCGCCGAAAGGCGGCGCGAGCACCACGACGAGACCAAAGCCGTGTCCCGGTCCCGGATCGACCGGCTCTGCCGCCGACGCGACGTCCCGCTGCGGGAGAAACCCTGTGGCGGATGCTCTACGAAACCGCCGCCCGCGCCTCCGAAGTTCTCTCCCTCGACATCGAGAAGCTCGACCTCGCCAACCGCCAGGCGCCGGTCGTCGTCAAAGGCGGCGACACCCGGTGGATCACCTGGGGCACCGACACCGCCCGGCTGCTGCCCCGCCTGATCGCCGGACGGCAGCGCGGCCCGCTGTTCCTGTCCGAATACCGCCCCGGCCCGCACCGGCTGGCGACCACCGACCCAGACGAGCTTTGCCCCGAGACCGGCCGGGCCCGGCTGGGCTACGACCGCGCCCGGATCCTGCTCGGCCGCTACGCCGACGGACTGGAACTGCACCAGCTCCGGCACAGCTCGGCCACCCACCTCGGAGACGCCAACACCTCCGCGAACGTGATCATGGCCAAAACCGGGCACAAGTCCCTGCGGTCCGTCCAGCGCTACGTCAAACCTGGCCTCGCCGCCGTGCACACCGCCACCGAGGTGCTGTCCAGCCCGCGGCGCCGCGGATAGCGCCCAACAGCACCGCAGGCCAGGCCGCCCGCGGCCGACAGGCATCGCTCGGGGCACGGCCGCCGGAGCGGTCAGTGCACTGGGAAGCCCTGCGGGTCGTTGCCGTTGCCGCGATTGCGGTGCAGCGAGGCGAGGAACTCGTACTGCTCGGGGCTGGGCACCCGGGCGAGCATCCCGTCCCGGGCGACCTGCACGCGCATCGAGTGGGCCCGGTTGACGTCCGGCGCGCCGTCAGGACCGTCGAGCACGGCCAGGACGATCCGGCCGGTCGGGGTCTCGGGAGCGTCGGCGACCCGGACGTGCCAGCTCGACAGCATGCCGACGTGGATGTAGCCGTGCCAGTCGCGATGCCGCCGGGCACTCTGAAGTTCCCGCCGTCTGCGGAACTGGTTTCGGATCCACACCACCACGGCGGCCACGACGGACCCGCCGCCGAGAATGGTGGCGATCCAGGCACCGTCCTGGAGCACGTTGTTCATGGCTGTCACAGTGCCATCTCGTCTGACGCCGCCCGCCGACCTTGATGTGTTGCACGTCACAAAGGCAAGGACGACGTCTCCGTCCGCAGCGGTCCGACCAGCGACTCCTGGCCTTAGCGCCGTTCTCGGTTCCGATGTTCCTTCTGCCGCCAATTGCAGCAGATGCGAATTCGCGACAGTTTGCGATGGAAGTCCACAGTGGTTGCCGCGCTGGTGGTGTGGCCAGCGCGCGAAGCGTCGCGGCGAGGTGGAGGCTACTGGCTCGCTCGACGGAGCAGAGGTGATCGCGTCGGTCACTCGTTTGGCTGGTTGCGCTGGGGTTTTCTGGACGACTCGCATCAGATGCGATTCAGTCGCATTTGATGCGAGTGACGGAGGGTGGTGGCCGGGTGAGGCCGATCGGTGTGGCACCGGGTGCGGCGAGCCTGCAGCTGGTGGGCGGAGTGTCGCTGCTTCGGCCGGAGGAGCAGGTGTTCTCGGCGATGCTGGCCGGGTTCGCCAATCAGCAGCTCGCCCGCAACCTGGCCCGTTCGACGGTCGAGGGCCGCGAGCACACGGTGCGGGCGTTCTCCCACTACGTCAACGCTTTCCCGTGGCAGTGGTCCCCGGCGATGATCGACGAGTGGCTGGGTGATCTGCGGTCGCTGCGCGAGCTGAAGCGCTCGACGATCCGCTCCTACTCCGAGGCCGTCCGGGCGTTCTGCCACTTCGTCACCGACCCGGCCTACGAGTGGACCGAGACGTGCGAGGAGCGGTTCGGCACGCACCCGATCCAGGTCGTGCACGAGTGGAACACCGCCGAGCACGTCCAGGCCACCGAAGCCGACCCGAAGAAGAGGGCCTTCACGAAGAAAGAGCTGCATGAGTTCTTCGCCTACGCCGACGACCAGGTGGCGCGCATCCGAGCATTCGGCCGCAAGGGCTGGCTCCCGGCGTTCCGCGACGCGACGCTGTTCAAGACCGCCTACGCCTTCGGGTTGCGGCGCAACGAAACCCGGATGCTGGACGCGGCCGACTTCGCCCGCAACGTGGCCGGTCCAGAGTTCGGCGAGTACGGGTTGTGCCGGGTCCGGTTCGGCAAGGCGAAGAAAGGCTCACCGCCGAAGCAGCGCAGCGTGATGACCGTCTGGGACTGGACCCCGGACGTCCTGGACGAGTGGTTCGGCGAGGTCCGTCCCCTGCTCGGCGCGGACGGCAGCCCGGCGGCCTGGCCGTCCGAGCGCGGAGCACGGGTGGGTTGCCAGCGGCTGGACTCCCGGTTCGTCGCTTACCGCCGCGACCTGGGCCTGGACGACGGGCTGGATTTCCACTCGCTGCGCCGTTCCTACGTCACGCACCTGATCGAGGACGGCTGGGATCCTCGCTTCGTCCAGGAACAAGTCGGTCACGAACACGCGTCCACGACCTCGATCTACACCTGCGTGGGCTCGGACTTCCGCAAACGCACCCTGCGCCGCCACCTCGACAGCGTGGTCACCGCGGCCTTGGCCAGCCCGGGAGTCCTGTCGTGAAGCGGAAAGTCGGCTACACCTGGCGGCTGCGGGAGATCATGGCCACCCGCGGGATCTTCACCGCCACCGAGCTGGTCCCCCTGCTGCAGGAACGGGGGATCGACCTGTCCGCGTCCCAGGTCCACCGCCTGGTCTCCGGCACCCCGGAGCGGTTGTCGCTGCAGGTGCTGTCCGCGTTCTGCGACATCCTCGGCTGCAGCCCTGCCGACCTGGTTGTCACTACCGCGGAGAACGCCAGCGTCCGCAAGACCGCCACCGACGACCGCCCCGCACCGTCGGCCGCGGCCGCGAAGCTGAGGCCTCGCGCCGCCCGGATCCTGCCCGGCGAGTGAGTCCCGCCTACCGCACGCCGGAGCAGCTCGAGCGCTGGCACAAGCGGACCTGCGCGCGCTGCGGCCGGTTCGGCTTCTTCGCCGCCGTCTGGCCGGACGGGCCGGTCTGCCGGACATGCGAGTGCCGCGCCCTGCGCGTTCAGGGGCGCTGTTCCGAGTGCGGCGAGCACCGGATCCTTCCCGGCCTCCGGCCTGCCCACGCCGTCGCGATCTGCACTGGCTGCGCCGGTTTCCGCCCGTCCTACGCCTGTTCGCGCTGCGGTCAGGAAAGCCAGCTGCGCGCGGGACGTCTCTGCACCCGCTGCACCCTGTCCGACCAGGCCGCCGCGCTGCTGGACGACGGCACCGGCCAGGTCCGGCCCGAGCTGGTTCCGCTGCACCGGATGCTCGTCGCGATGAAGAACCCGCGCACCGGGTTGAGCTGGCTCGAAGGACGCCCGCCGAACGCTGGCGCGGCGGCGAAGCTGCTGCGCGGCCTGGGAAACGGCGACATCGAACTCACGCACGAGGCGTTCCACCGCCTCCAGCCCTGGCGGGCCGCCGGGCACCTGCGGGAACTGCTGATGTCCTGCGGTGTCTTGCCGCCGATGGACAAGCAGATCTGCTCGTTCGAACGCTGGCTGCGCGCGCACCTCGACGGCATCAGCGTCCCCGAACACGAGCAGATCGTGCGCCGGTTCGCCACCTGGGAGGTCCTGCCCCGGCTGCGCACCCGCGCCGCGCGCAAGCCGCTCACCCCCTCCGCACGCTATTTCGCCTCCGACCAGGTCAAGTTGGCCACCCAGTTCCTCGCCTGGCTCGCCGACCGCGAGCGAACCCTGGAGATCTGCCGTCAGGCCGACATCGACGACTGGCACGCCGGCCGCCGCGAACACGAGCGGAACCGGCTGCGCGGATTCTTGCTCTGGGCCATGGCCAGCAAACTCGCCCGGCCGCTGCGGCTGCCTGCTCAAACGATCACCCGCAAAGCCCCGCTGCCCGAGCCGGAGCGGATCGCGTTGCTGGGCCGGCTGCTCTCCGGCCACGACCTGCCACTGCGATCCCGGGTCGCCGGCGTGATCGTCTTGCTCTACGCGCAACCGCTCAGCCGGATCGTCCGACTCACCGTCGACGACCTCACCCGCGACGGCGACCAGGTCCTGCTGCGCCTCGGCGAACCACCCTCACCGGTCCCGGCGCCAGTCGCGGAACTGCTCCTGGCCTGGATCGCCCAGCGCGACAACATGAACACCGCCACAAACCCCGACTCCCAGTGGTTGTTCCCCGGCCGCCGCGCCGGACAACCGATGCACTCCAGGTCGCTCGGCATGTTGGTGACCGGGCTCGGCGTCCCCACCACAACCGGGCGCACCGCAGCCATCCAGCACCACGTGCTCACCATGCCCGCACCCGTGGTCGCCGACGCCCTCGGCTACCACCCGGTCACCACCACCAAGATCGCCACACGAGCCGGAACCACCTGGAACCGCTACGCCCCAGGCGATCACTCACCGCCACAACCACGACGAGCACGGTCGGGTAGCCGGAGCGCATTGCTACGCTCCGGCCCCCTCAGAACCGTGCGTGCGACTCGTCACCGCACACGGCTCAAGCAAGCCCTGGAGGCTCGCGGGCTGTTTGCTGGGTGGTGTCGCGGTTAGCCGGGCCAAGGATCTGACGTCGGCATGCCGCGTGAATGAGGCCGATCGTGGAGTAGTCCGACGTGCCGTCGCCTTGATAGCTGATCGCCTTCTTGGCGGTAGCCGTCTTGACGCTCCGCGCCCAGTGCTCCCATTCTCGGGGGCTTTGGGGCGCGAACTCGGCGTAGAGCAGCAGGTTCCCGCACCACTTGCACCGGCCGTCCTGCTTCTTAAGAAGACGCAGGGTGAGCCGGTCCACCGGCGGCAATGGCCTTTTGCGTCGCCGCGCGGCCCAGTACTCGGACAGGGCAGGGTCATCCGGGGATGCCGCGCCGCTGACCATCTGGTGTCGGACGATCTTCGTCCAAGCGAACTTGGCCAGGAAGGCGCCAGTGGACTGGTCGCCGAACACCCAGCGGTCGTTCCTGGACTTGTTGAACGCGCCGAAGTAGCGGGCGATGACCCACCGTTTCGGCTTGTTCCGATGGCCGCGCCTGGCCCACTTGTAGAGCAGCGTCCACATGTAGGCGTCCAACGAGTTGAAGATCCTGCTTGAGACCGCCGTCCGGTAGTAGGCCGCCCAGCCCCGAATGATCGGGTTGAGCGTGCCGACCGCCAGCCCGGCGTTGTTCCCGCGCAAGTCCCGAACCTCGTTGCGCAGCCGATCCTTGATCCGCTTCACGGCCGCCGTGCTCGGTTTGGTCAGCAGCTTGCCGTTGCGATAACGGCGGATGTTGAACCCCAGAAAATCGAAGCCCTCTGCGAGGTGGACGATGCGCGTCTTTTCCTCGTTGAAGGCCAGCCCCCGGGGTTCCAGCCACGCGGCCAGCCGCGTCTTGACCTGTTCGGCCTGGTCACGGCTGACCCACAGGACTAGGACATCATCTGCGTACCTCACCAGCACCGGGGTTCCGACCACCGTCCGACCGGCGTGGTGCCCGGTCGTCTGGTACTCGGCTCCCGCGGCTCGTTCCATTCCGTGCAAGGCGATGTTCAGCAGCAAAGGACTGATCACGCCCCCTTGAGGGGTGCCCTCCTCGGTTGAGGTGAACCTGCCCTTCTCGATCATGCCCGCCTTCAGCCACCCTGCGATCCGGTCCCTGGCGGGGAATGAACCGATGGCAGCCATCAGGCGACCGTGATCGATGCGGTCGAAGGCTGCTGCCAGGTCTGCGTCCAGCACCCACTGGCGCGAGGCGGTCTTTCCCCTCGCTGTCCACCAGATGGCCTCGATCGCATCATGGCAGCCCCGGCCCGGCCGAAAGCCATAGGATCTCGGTTCGAACCGTGCCTCCCACTCGGGTTCCAGCGCGTTGAGTGTCGCCGCTTGGAGCATGCGATCGACGATCACGGGAATCCCGAGACCTCGCTGCTTTCCATTGGCCTTAGGCACGTACACCCGCTTGACGGGCAACGACGTCCACGACGCGGAATGCAGCTGCACCCATCCGGCCCACTCGGCCTTGTTCTCAGGTGCTGCCACGACCTTGCCATCGACGCCCGCCGTCGCGCGTCCAGCGTTGATCTCCGTGACCCTGCGAACGCTCATCAGCGCGTTCGCACGAGACCGGAGCATCAACTTCTGCAAGTTTCGGACCTTGGATAGGTCCCCAGCCTGCGATGCCGTGAAGATCCTCTGCCGTAGCCGCCGTACGTCTTCCTCCACTTGCCGCCAATCAATCGACGACCAGTCCGGGAACGCGTCCTCAGGTCCGTTCACCAAGACGTGCACAGACGGATCAGCGGCTTTCGCCGCCGTCTCCGCCTGCAACCCCACAGTGTCCAACTTGTCCCTCGGTTCCGGCTTCAACGTTCATTGCTTCTTCACAAGCTCACCCGATCCACGTCAGCACCCTTTCGGGTCGGCGCATCAGACGCCTATCCGGCCGGTTATGCAGGACGACCGGCGGAGGTGCCGATCATGGTGTCCCGGTTTCCCGCTGCCTTTCGGCCGCCGGCATTCGCTTCTTGGATCGTCCTGCGCCCGCTGAGGAGTTGGGCGTTCCTCACGGTCGGCTTACCGGGCCGCCACATCGGGCGTCCGGACCTCAACGGGGTTGTCCTGTTGCACACCAACAAGATGCGACCGGGGTGGGCGCCCTCTCTACCCCGGGAACGGCGGTGTTCTCACAGTCGGTGTGTCGTCCACCGGCTGCCGCCTGCCGCCTTTCAACGGCCGGTTCCTATCACCCCAGCAGGGCGACCCATCCACAGGGCTATTCATTACGAGGCATGATCGAGGGTTCACTCACGTTCGCCGGTCCGGTCTTCCCCTGACCTGTAGCTCCCGGATGGAGCGGGAGCCCTTGGGCGTGAACCCTGAGCTTCGCACCCCGCGATTACTCGCAGCGCACGTCAGGGTGGGGACAGGCCGCTGGACACTAGCCTGGGGCTACACCATCATCTCGATCCTCCAATCGGATAGCCCACTTGCTTGGTGCACCCTCAGGTCGCACCGACAGTTGAATACGCGATCTCACCAGTCTCAAACGCCTCCACGCGCCGGACAGCCAGGCACGACTCACCAGCCCATCTTCCGGCACGGGGTCCGGCCGCTGCGCGGGGCAGCACAACCCGCGACGCCGCGCGGGAGGGCGTCTGTTCACCGGCGGGGTGGAGAACGCCACCCGATCGACGCGGTCCGGATGGCCGTGCCCGGCCGTGTGCGCCAGACTCCGTCCGGTGCACACACAGTCACCGGCCGCGCAGGCCGCAGAGGACGCTGTCCTGCCGGAGCGAGCCGCACCGGGCGGCACCGCCGTCGGCGCGGCGCCCGATTGGCCGATGACGGCAAGGGCAAGTCCGGCACGATCGCCGGCGAAGCCCCGACATCCCGCAGCGGCGGGGCGCAGAGTCCGTCGGCGGGTGCTGGCCACGGCGTCGGCCGGGATCGGTGCCGCGGTGCTGGCGATCGTCGGCACCGCACTCGGCCGCATGCTGGCCACGGCCGTCCTCACCGGGCTGTCCCCGCGCCGCGCCGCCGGCGCCTCCGCAACCGGTCCCCGGCCCAGGCCGCGATCACGGCCTGGTCGGCCGACGCGGCGAGAACCGCGGTGATCGCAGTCACGCCCGGCGCTGCCGCCGGCCGCCCGGTCCTGGACGCGTGGGTGGCTGGCCGCGAGGACCGCGACGTGGTCCCGGCCCGCTGCCACGGCGTGCCGGTCCGACTGACCCAGGTGACCGCCCCGCCCCGGCACCGCCGCCCGCCCTCGCGCGCATGATCCGCTCTCAATGTGACGAACGGGTGTTCGAGGGCGATGTTGTGGCTGTGACTGTTTTCGACGATCTCGCGCGCCTTGACGCTCAGGTGCGTGGGCTGCTGGAGGACTGGCGCGGCGACGTCGAGGGCGAACCGCTCGCGCCGGTCCTGGACGTGCCGGCGATGTGCCGCAGCTGGCTGGCTCGCCGCGACCGGGACCGTTCGCGGGCCGAGGGCTGAGCGCAGCCCGCCGCGGGACGGACGACCGTGCGCGTCGCATGGTCGGCGGTGCCCTCGGCCCGCGGTCAAGGTTGCGCGCCGGACGCGCTGCCCGTTCGGGCACGGTCGATGGCGTCCCGGCCGCGTCGCCGCGTCGCCGGGCGCCAGCGTCGTGAACGCGTGGCGTCCGGCGTGGCAAGGACACAGGCAAGCGGAGCCCTGCCGTGCGGGTCGACGAGGCAGCCGGCAGTCCATGACCGTCTTCCATCGAACAGGAAGCGAGCAATTGTCAATACCTGCGAACAGACGCTCATGCGGCGCGGCGGACGCGGTCGCGGACGCGATAGGGCGATAGGGGACGACGAGATCGACAGGTGGGGTCCTCGGCTCGACGCCTTGCGTTGAGAACTCCCATCGAAGTCTCACAGGCGACGCCCGTCACCTTGACACGAAACCGCAGCTCACAGCCCGATTAGTCAATTCCTTCCAGGCCCCCTGTCGGATGCACTCCCGGCATCGACCCCGGCCACTCCGGGCCCCCGGCCACATTCGGCCCACGTCGCGGGCCCGCTTTGCCCAGGGCTGTGCGGCGGATCAGAAAAATGGGATGCCTTACTGACCTCCTCTCCGGAATTAACCTCGCGTGAACTCTTCCATCCCCCTTTCCCCACAAGAAATCAGTTGGTCAATTTATTCAATCAGGCAGTCAAGGTCATCATCCATCAAGTTTCGAGCCGAGGTCGACTCATCTTGACGACCTGACGGCTCATCTTCGTCCTCGCGTCGGTGAATCTGCTGCCTCGACACGATTCGATCCTCCACTGCCGAGTGCGCCGAGGCCGACCGCGGGGATGGCCGATCCCGACAGGACGCTCACTTATGCTGACCATTGTGTCGACCATCCGCCACAACCAAATCATCAATTTGCCTGATGTATTCGAATAAACCTTCTCGCCGAGTCGAATCATTAAAGCAATGCGCGACTTGCGGGGAGCCCAAAGCCAACGCCATCGGGTCTTGTCATCCTCCAATTCGATCACGCCGCCACGGCCGGGCAACAATTCAAGCGATGCCGTGACGGCCACATGCGCATCAGCTAGACAGAAACGAGCGTCACGCCGATTTTCCGACTTGCCGGACCGTGAGGGCGGCAGAGACAACAGGGTCGTCAACGCCATCGTCGAGCGCACGCGCAACCCCGACAATGATAGTCGTTCAGATGTTTTCTTAGCCACCGGATTTGCCGCGGAGTAAGAACTTCGACAATGACGTCGCCGCACCGATCCCAGCAAACCACGTGACCATCCTCGCCGACTCTCCGACCCCGAAGACCCTGGCATTAACCGCGACTCGCCCGACTGAACGCGGTTTTAAACGCGAGGATCGAAACGTCAACTGCAGCCAAGGATTGTTAGACGCAGGCGAAACTATCGACGCATGCGGCAACCTTGCCAGTTGCCGCTGTCGCATATCGCTCAAATGGCGGACCAGGTGTGCCCGTAAGGGAAAACTGCCTAGCCGGAAGGCTGCAGTTTTGGACCCCCCCCCGTTCCATCAGTCCGCGGACCAGGTCGGAGCGGCGGACGGCGACGGCGCGGGCGAACTGTCCGCCGCGGCTGTGGGCGACCAGCGCGGCCGTGTCGCCGACGGTTGCGGCGAACTCGGCGAGGGCGTGCTCGACGGCGCGGGCGGTGGCCTCGCCGCAGCCGATGCCGAGGCGGACCGGCGCGACCGGCACCCGGCAGCCCAGCCGGGTCAGCAGCGCCCGCAGCGGGGCCAGCAGCACGGGGGTGCTGCCCATCCCGCCGACCAGCAGCACCGGCAGCCCGGCCCGGCTGACGAGCGGGCCCTGCCACCGCGGGCCGGCCTCGATTGCCCGACACGCCTGTCCGGCCTGCGCCTCGTGCCGCACCGGCAGCCGCGCTGCCGCGGCCAGCCGCGGCAGCGACCCCAGCCTGGCCAGGTCCTGCGGCAGCCAGACCGCCATGTCGCGCGGCAGCGGCGCGGGTTCCATGCCCTCGCCGCCGGGTGAGACGTCCGCTGCAGCCGGGCCGGGCCGACTCGTCCGGTCCCAGGAGGCCGAGTTCGGCCCCGGTCCGGGCCGGTCTCGGCGGTCGTCGGGCGGGTCGGCGCCGTCGCCCGACCGGGGGAAAACGGTAACGGGGGGCGGGGGCGTGCGGGACTGCCGGGCTGGGCTCGCCTCGCCGGGAACGGGCACTGCTGGCCTCCGCGGACACGGTGCGCCGGGCGGCGGGGTGAAAGCCGCAAGCGCGGCATGACCGTCGCGGGCGCGTGACGTCTGGGGTGTTCGCAGCAAGGGTGCCCGACGATCCAACAGCAGGAAACGGCGAAGAAACGAAGGCCAGCGTAGTGCCGCGGTCTTGGCACAGTACTCGGTGGACAGCGAGCGGGGTTTCCTCCCGAAGGCGGATCCCGCCACAAGGTTGCCGGAGAGCCACTCTTGCTGGGAGGATGTCTGCGCGGAATTGCCGAAACTGCTCTGCGCGGACAGGCTGCGGGACGAGGTCCTGCGCATGCCGGCGCTCAACACGACCGGCTTGCACTCCGAGGCGCACCGCAACCGGGCGATGCTCGTGCTGTCCTATCTGGCGCACGGGTACATCTTTGGTTCCGACGAGACGGTCGACGTCCTTCCCGCAGTGCTCGCCAAGCCGTGGTACAAGGTCGCCTCGCTGCTGGGTCGGCCGCCAGTGTTGTCCTATGCGTCGCACGCGCTGCAGAACTGGCGGCGGTTCGACCGCACCCGCGGCATCGAACTGGGCAATATCGCACGCTTGGAGAACTTCCTCGGCGGGATCGACGAAGACTGGTTCGTTCTGGTCCACGTGGCGATCGAGGCCAGCGCGGGGCCCGGCCTGCTGGCGGCGGTCGATGCCCAGGACGCGGTTGCGGACGAGGACGTGGACGGGTGTCTCACGCGCTCGGCATCGTGGCGTCGACAATGGAGGAGATGCTGGCTATTCTGCGTCGGATGCCGGAGCGGTGTGATCCCTTCATATACTTCACCAGGGTGAGGCCGTTCATCTTCGGCTGGCATGACAACCCCGCCTTTCCTCGCGGCATCCACTACGACGGGGTGGCCGAGTACGGTGCCAGGCCGCAGCGATTCCGCGGCGAGACCGGGGCTCAAAGCTCGATAGTGCCTGCCTTCGACGCCGTCCTGGGCATCGACCACCACAACGCGCCGCTTGGCGCACATGTGTTCCAGCTGCGGGATTACATGCCGCCCCCGCACCGCAAGTTCCTCGACGTGCTGGCGAAACGTCCTTCCGTGCGCAACTTCGTCCTTTGCCGCACCGGCGAACGGTCCCTGGTGGACGAATATGACCGGTGCATCACCCTCTCCGCAGAGTTCCGCAAGCAGCATCTGGAGTACGCTGGCGCTTACATCGACGCCCATCGATCACATTCCTCCGCGAACCCGGTTGATGTGGGTACCGGCGGTACCCCGTTCATGAAGTACCTGGCGCCTCATGTGAAGGATCTGCAGCGATACTTGATCGGAAATGCGTTGCGAGGATCCCTGGTGATACGTGCCGATCGGGGATCTCTGTCCATTTCCTGCTATTCTCCCATCGGGGCTGAACACATGGTTTTGTCGTCCAACGTGGCACAAGGTTATATGGTCACGCTGATTTCTTGGTGTGCCGTCAAATTCGATTGGCAGTCGACGCTGTGCGCATTCTGGTCGTCGAGGACGAGGCGGCGCTCGCCTCGGTCGTGGTGCGGGGATTGTGCGAACAGGGGCACGCCGGCTGCCTCGCCGACGCGGACGAGCTGTGTTCCTGCACCGACTACGCGCTAGTTGTGCTCGACCTCGGCCTGCCGGACGGGAACGGCCTGAGCCTGTGCCGGCGGCTGGCCGCCGCGGGGCGCGCCCTGCAAGGGGGACAAAGTCATGCCGAACCCGGCGACCACGGTCCCCGCCTCGGGGACCACGAAGACGGTAACGGGGGGCAAGGGGGGCGGCTATCGCACGATCATCTGCTGTCGCCGTTCGTGCAGTGCGGGAAGTGCAACGCGCGCATGGTCGGTTCGTGGCGGCGCGACCAGCGCACCAAACAGCGGGTCGAAATCTACCGCTGCCCGTCGAAGGGCCAGGGCGGGTGCGCGGGCATCGCCCGCGGCGCCGAACCGGTAGATGTCTATGTGACCGCGCTGGTGCTGGCCGAACACGAGAAGATCCAGTCCCAGAATTTCGAGGACCTGCCGCCATGGCCGAAGCAGAAGGAACTGGACGACGCGGATAAGCGGATTCAGGAGTCCACGCGCGAGTACGAGGCCGGCCGGCATTCGGCAGAGCGGTACTTCCCGAGCCTGGCGCGGATGGAGGCGCAGGTCGCGGAGCTTCGACGTGAGGCGCGCCGGTACGAGCGGCGGCGCGACTCGCGCCGTGCCGTGGTCGCGAACCTGCGGGAAGAGTGGGAGAAGCCGGACTTCACGATCGAGCAGAAACAAGCCGCGATCGCCAAGAGCCTGGTCGCCGTGGTCATCGGACCAGCGAACAAAGGCCGCCAGTTCCATCCCGACCAACTCACACCGGTCTTCCGCGACGACACGTGACGTGCAGGCAAGGCACCGGGAACCGTCACGCTATTTGCTTGGGTGCGTCGTGGAGCCCGGATCTACGCCTATTCCTTTGCCTGCGCCAACATTGACATCTCCACGTCGGCCAAGGCGGTCGCAGTCGAGCGCTGGTACCGGCAGCGCGCCACAATCGAGAACATCTTCCGCGACAGCAAACACGACGCCGCTCTGAGTCATCCGCCCAGCGGCTACGCCGAAGTCAAACCTGTCTGGATGCACGGCGCGCTGCTGGCCGCGAACCTCGCAGCAGGACTGCACGAGCTCGCCGCCACCCAGTGTGACGACGGCGACGGCAACGAGAAAGCCACGGCAGGACAAGGGATTCGCGGCGGCAAAGCCATGACTGCCGCCCTGCCCCACCTGTTGATCCGCATCCCTTGCCCGCCTGGTCAACCACGCAGGCCAACTCTCCCGCATGCTTCCACCCGGTCGCGACCTGATCTCCGGGATCCTTGCCAGTCTACGAAACTTCCCCGCATTGCGCCCTGGCCACCCGGCCTGCACGGCCTCGACCAAGAGGCCTCGGATACCGCAAACCCGGGGCGACCACCGGGATAACGTCATGCCCGCCACCTGGAAATATCCATTCCGCGATCAACGCCAGGCCCGCGAAGATCAACACAAACGCACTACCCGCAGATTCGGGTCAGCCGCACGATTTGGCGACTGAGCGGCGCGGGATGAGCGTCTCGGTTCACGGCAACACTCACCCTGTCAAGCGCGTGGGCCTTACGTTCCCGCATTCTTCCCTTTTGAGCCCAAGGCTCGTCTTATCGGGTTGCCCCGATTGACTGAGGAATGTCCGAGGTTATAGATTGCCGCAGGGGCGGAGGGTGCCACTATCAACCTTTTGATCCGCAGGGAGGGGACGATTGTTCACCGGGGGTAGCGCCGGGCAATCTTCCAGCGAATTTGTGCAGGATTTGGCTGCGAGTTCATTTTTGCTGTCGTCGACGAGCGGCATTGTGCGGCTAAGGGAACCGGTGTGCGACCTGACATCGGCGAGTCAGGCGCTGAACAGGCTTTCCTCTGCTCCTGCCAACGCGGTACTAGCGGGAGCGTTTCCCTTCGACCTGGACGCGGAGGCTCGACTCGCGGTCACTGCAGATGTCCAGTGGAGTTCCAGATGGCAGCGACGGAAGGCTCCCGCATGGATCACGCGGAGTTGGTCGTGGGGCGACACGGGAGCTGAGGCGTATCTGGCTCGGGTACGCTGCGCATTGGAGCGTATCGGCGGCGACCTGGACAAGGTGGTACTCGCCCGCTCGGCGGAGTTGTTCGCGGACGGAATTATCGATCCCGCCGCTCTATTTGCAGCGCTGGCAGATGCTGATCCAGATGGCTACGTATTTTCGGTCGACATGGGCGGCAAGACGTTGGTGGGTGCGAGCCCGGAATTGCTGGTGTCCGTGCGTGATGGCCTGGCGCGGGCGAATCCGCTCGCTGGTTCGGCCCGACGTGTTGTCGATCCGGTGCGGGACGCGCAGATCGCGACCGCGTTGTTGGCGTCTCCCAAGGACAAACATGAGCATGAGATCGTCGTCGCTGCTGTTGCCGACGGTCTCGCTCCGCTCTGTCGCGATCTGAGGATCCCGGATACGCCCGAGTTGTTGTCCACCGTGACCATGTGGCATCTGTCGACACCGATCACCGCGCGGCCGCGAGCGGGTGTGTCCGCGCTGGAGTTGGCGTTGGCACTGCACCCGACGCCTGCCGTGTGCGGCTCGCCAAGGGGGGTCGCGCGGCAAGTGATCGCCGAGACGGAGCCGTTCGACCGCGGGTTCTACACCGGCATGGTGGGCTGGACCGACGCACGAGGTGACGGCGAGTGGGTGGTGACTATCCGCTGTGGTGAAGTCGAGGACGATCGTCTCCGGCTGTTCGCCGGGGCGGGGATCGTCGCTGGTTCCACCCCTGAGGCAGAGCTCGCCGAAACCGACGCGAAGTTCCGCACCCTGCTGGCCGTCCTCGGCATCCCGGAGGAACCTGATGGCCGTTGATTCCCACGCGATGACGGCGACGCCGTCCGGTATTTCCATCGATCGCGCCATACCGTATGCCTGTCGCGGACGAACTGCCAGCCAATCGGGTTGGCTGGCAGTGCCACCCGGACCGGGCGGTGTTGCTCGTGCACGATATGCAGAACTACTTCCTGCGGGCGTTCGCCGCCGTCGGCGACCCTATGGACACATTAACCAGCCACATTGGCGCGCTGCTCAGCGGCTGTCGCGCACTCGGCGTTCCGGTCGTGTTCTCGGCTCAACCCGGAGGACAGATCAGTGCGCGACGCGGACTGCAACTGGACATGTGAGGTGCGGGCATCGGCTCGGACCCACACGAGGCAGCGATTCTGGCAGCCCTCGCTCCCGCCGCCGACGACGTCGTGATGACCAAGTGGCGTTACAGCGCCTTCCAACGCACCGAACTCGCCGGTCTGCTGCACAGGTACGGACGGGACCAGTTGGTGATCAGCGGCGTGTACGCGCACATCGGCTGCCTGCTGACCGCAGCGGACGCGTTCATGCACGATATCCAGCCGTTCTTCGTCGCCGATGCGGTCGCGGACTTCTCCAGGGCCGACCACGACATGGCCATTAGATACGCCGCAGCCCGCTGTGCGTCAGTCACCACGACTGAGGCGCTTCTGGACGCACTGCGATACCCGAAAGCGAGCAATGCATGAGCACGACACCAGGCAGCCGCGCCGCGCCTCACAATCTTTCGGAGCGGTTGGCGTCGGCTGCACTGAAGAATCGCTGGCTGGCTCGCCCCGCTTATCACTGTGGCGGTGAGACCTACCGGTTTGCCGACGTATACGCGGGCGCGGCCAGGGCAGCGGCGGCGTTCGTCGCACACGGCGTGGGCGCGGGTGACAGGATTCTGCTGGCCGTACCGGACTCCATAGAATTTGTCTGGGCATTCCTGGGCGCCTTGCGTATCGGGGCGATAGCAGTGCCGGTCAACACCGATCTGCACCCCGACGAGCTGAGGCGTGCCGGAGAGATCGCCGAGCCGGCTATCGTCGCACATGCGCCGGGACTGGCAACGTCCCTCCCGTACTACGCCCTCACCACCGAGGATCTCCAGCTCGGCACCGCGTCCCCGCCTCCCTACGCCGAGGTCGGGCCGGAAACGCCGGCATTCGCGTTGTTCACGTCAGGAACGACCGGCAACCCGCGATTGTGCGTTCATACGCACGGTGATCCGGCGGTCTTCGAACAAGCCATCGCGTCCGTGATCGGGATGACACCCGACGACATTTGCTACTCGATGTCGCGGCTCTATTTCGGGTACGGCCTCGGCGTCTCCCTCTTCTTCCCGTTGCACCGCGGCGCGAGCACCGTACTCACTCCCGAGCGTGCCACCGCGCAGGACGCGATCCCCGTGCTACGGGAACACAACGTCACCGTTTTCGCCGCGCAACCCAGTGTCTACGCCCAGCTGGTCACCCACCCCGACACCGCCCCGCTGGGCAGGGTCAGGCTGGCGCTGTGCGCGGGCGAAGTGCTTCCCCCGACACTGGAAACACGGCTGCGCCGAATACTCGGCGAACGGCTGCTCAACATCTTCGGAACAACCGAGACAGGACACGCATGCGTGGCGAACACCACGACCGCGCACCGTAAATCCACCGTCGGGCGAGTGCTGGCCCCATACCGGCTCCGCATCACCGACGCCAGTGGAACGCCTGTCCCGCACGGTGTCGCTGGCCGACTCGAACTCGCCGGTCCGACAATCAGCCTCGGCGTCCCGAGCGGCAACGACTTACCCCGGCGGACCGGCGAATCCTGGTATGTCACCGGAGACGCTGCCAGCCGCGACGAGGACGGCTTCGTCCATATCCTCGGCAGGCTGGACGACATCGAGATCGTCGGCGGAGCCAACGTCCACCCCGGAGAAGTCGAAGACCTGCTGCTAAGGCATCCCGCCGTCCATGACGCTGCGGTCTGCTCCGTCCGGCGGCGATCAGGGGAGTCCGGACTGCGTGCATACATCGTGCTGGCGACTGCCGCGGACCCCTCGTCGGTTCGTGCTGAACTGCTCAGCGCTGCCCGGGAAAAATTGACCTGGTACAAGGTCCCCGAGGACGTCGTCTTCCTCGCCGAGCTACCGCGAAACTCCTTTGGCAAACTCATGCGTCGCGAGGTACGCATGCTGGCAGCGGAGTCTCCGACACCATGAACCAGACACCCACGCACCCCAAGAAGCCCGATCGCAAATCGGCCTGTGCGATGGCGATCACGCTGACGCTGTGGGCGTCGGCGTTTGTTGGAATTCGGTACGCTGGTGCCGATTTCACGCCCGGGGCACTGGCGTTAGGTCGCTTGCTGGCCGGCGCGGCCGGGCTCGGCGCGATCATGGTGCTGCGCCGGGAAGGGCTGCCGCCGCGCACCGCCTGGCCCGGAATCCTCGGCGTCGGCTTCTTCTGGTTCGGCCTGTACACCGTGGCACTGAACTGGGGCGAACAGCACGCCGATGCTGGCACTGCCGCCTTGATCGTCTGCATCGGTCCGATCTTTTTGGCATTGCTGAGCGGTTGGCTGCTGCACGAGGGCTTCCCACCGCAGCTGTTCATCGGCCTCGCCATCGCGTTCGCTGGAACAGCAATAGTCGGATGGTCCAGCGGCCACGGGACCAACACAGTTTTCGGCATCCTGCTTTGCCTGGTCGCCGCCGCGGGATACGCAATTGGGGTCACGGCGCAGAAGACAGCACTCAAGGACGCTTCCGCGCTGCAGGTCACGACCTTTGGCTGTGCTGTCGGTGCCGTAGCGTGTCTGCCGTTCGCAGGCCAGCTCATCACCGACCTGGCTACCGCTCCGACAGGCTCCACGCTTGTAATGCTCTACCTCGGCCTCTTCCCAAGTGCCCTCGCGTTCTACACCTGGGCTTTCGCGCTGTCGCGAACCACGGCGGGCCGCCTCGGTACCACCACATACGTGGTTCCCCTCCTGGTCGTGCTGCTGTCGTGGCTCCTGCTTAGCGAAGCGCCAACACTGCTCGCGCTGGCCGGCGGTGCCCTCTCACTGGCCGGCGTCGCGATATCCCGCACGAAATGGAAACGTCAAGCGCATACCGGCATCCCAGAAGCAATCGACTGACGCGAAATAGAACGAAACCGCCGTAGCAGAAGCGGCGGCATGCGTGACTGGCGGCTGTTGCCCACGCCCGTCACGGGCGTGGGCAACAGCCGCTTGTTGTTGTAGTTCCCGTTGCCAGTCAGCGATGTCGAGTCCGTAGATTCCGGCTACTTCCTTGGCCCACTGGCTTGATCGTTCGGGGGCGTTGAGCAGCTGTTGCCGTGCCCACTGTTCGGGAGCAGGTAGTGCAGTCGCCGCGTTGCGCGCACCTCGCGCGGGGGCGGTCTGCAGGTTTCGGTGCCGCGCAGTCGGAGGGCTCCGGCGCTGTGCGCGGCGCAAGTCGCCGTCGGCGGCGTCGCTGGCCGGTTGAATGTCGGATGTGTGGTCATCGTCGCTGCCTTTCCGCTCGTTCGGGATGGTCGTTCGGCGGATGGTCCCGGTGTCGGGCGGTTCAGCCTCCATCGGCACCGCCGGGGAGGGAGTCCGGTCCGGGGGCTCCCTGATCCTGTTTCCGGGGGTTTCTGGGTCCTGTCGCTGATTGCGTGATCAACATCGTGGAGCCCGCCGAAGGGCGTGGTCACACAAGTCTGTGATCATGATCCGGGTGTGATCATGATCAAGTGGCTGGCTTGCTGCCGCACCTTGCCGATATGGCGGTCGAGAAGATCGAACGATGTCAGTCGGGTGTGCGCATCTGGGCACGTGCCAAGTCGAACGTCGGTGTATGCCAGTCGTGCGGAGTCGGGTCGGGCCGAGTTCATAGCCGCTATCACCGTCGGGTTGCTGACGTGCCCATTGCGGGGATGCCGGTGGTCCTGTGTTTGCGCATGCGCCGGTTCTTCTGCAGCAACACGAGGTGCACGGCCAGGACGTTCGCCGAGCAGGTCGGGGGCTTGACCAGCGCGCACGCCCGCCGCAGCCAACCACTGCGGCGGGCTGGAATCGATCGGCCTGGCGGTCGCTGCCCGCGCAGGAGCGCGGCTGGCCGATCGCCTCGGGCTGGTCACCGGCAGGGATACGTTGCTGCGCTTGGTTCGCGCCGTGCCCGACCCTGCCATCGGGTCGATTGCAGTGCTGGGCGTCGACGACTTCGCGTTCAAACGCCGCGCCGCCTACGGGACCATCCTGCTGGACCTGGCCACTCACCGCCCGACCGACCTGCTCGCCGATCGCACTGCGGAGAGCTTCTCCGGGTGGCTCCGCAAGCACCGCGGCGTTTCCATCGTCTGTCGTGATCGTGCCAGCGCGTACGCCGAAGGCGCGCGCGTGGGCGCACCCGAAGCTCAGCAGATGGCCGATCGCTGGCACCTCTGGCACGGACTCGCGAGCTACGTCGAGAAAACGATCAGGCATCACCGCCACGACCTACGGGACCCTGATCATGATCTCGACGAACCTGGTCGGAATGCGGACGCCGAAGCGGACGTCGAACAGATCGCGATCGCCGCGGACGTCGATCGCGTCGAAGCCCAAGCGATTGTCGCCCGGATCCGGGAGCATCATGAAGCGGTGCAACGGCTTCTGGCCGATGGCGAGACGATCAGCGGGATCTCGCGATCGCTGCGGCTGGACCGCAAAACCGTGCGGCGCTTCGCTCGCGCCCCGAGCGCGGAGGAGCTGCTGATCAAGCAACGGGACGGGCGGCCGGGGCAGCTGGAGCGGTTCAAGCCGTACCTGCGTGAGCGATGGAACCAGGGCTGCACGACGGCGACCGTCCTGTTGGCCGAGATTCGCGAGTTGGGGTACTGCGGCAGCTACCCGGCTTTGACCCGCTATCTGCGCCTGTTCCGGACCGTCCGCTCCGCACCGCCGTCCACGCTGATCATCCCCGCTGATCATCCGGACCACATCAGACCCGTTGACTGGAAAGCGTTACGTGCACGACACAGGACCTGACCGTTTCGGATCGGGCCAGATCGTCCCGCTCATTGGCACTTGGACGGGTCCATCGTCGCCGCTGCAGTAGCGGAAATCAGAAGTTGAACAGACTTCCGGTTTTGTTGTCGCGGACGCAGGCGTTGGCGTAAGTGTCCTTGAACTGTACCGGCCGCCTGCGCCAAGCACCGCGCGCGGTGACCTTGATCGGCAGAAAGATCATCGGACAGAACCGATGTTCCTCGGCGGGCGGCAGCTTGGCCGGGTCGCCGTCGACCTGACCAAGCCGTGCGCACACGGTCCCGGCATCAGGATGCGTACCACCAGCCGGATCGCAGGTCAGGAGCACGACGTGATCAGGCTCGTTCGACACCTGGGCAGTCAGGACGAGGGCGGATGGGATCGCGGCCGCGGCGGGAACGGCGGTCAAGGGGATCGCAGCGGAGCACAGGACCAGCGCACCGGCGACAATACGGTTCAGAGTCATGCCAGCACCTTGACCGATCGGCGGGCGGTCACCCCGGGGATTCGGATGATCTTGTTTGATCTGGAGGGAAACCACCCGCGGGGATGACAAGGTTCGTGATCTTCGGGTGAGCGCCGTCGGTCGATAGTGTGCCCGCACTCATGCGATACGTCAGCGGAGCACGGGCTTGGTGCGCGAGGACTGCACGAAAGTCCCTGCATACCTGACCGAAGTCAACCGATCGGACTAACGACCTGGATGCGCGTACTCCACTGCAGCACACTGCCAGCCATGACAAGATCCTTTTGGCTGGCAAAGTGGACTCACGCCGCTTGGCCGTGGCGCAGGGCTTTGACGGCTCTCGATACCGCGTCCGCACCGTGGGCACCGCCACCGAGACCGTACGTCAGGGCGCGGCTGGCTGGGACGTGATCGTCATGGACCCCGACCTGCCCGACGCGGACGGCCTGTTCACTCTCCAGGTCATCAGCGCGCTCAGCTCGGTACCGATCATCGTCACGACTTCCGGCAAGAGTGCGCATCTGCTGGGCGAAGGAGCGAACGACTGCCTGCCGAAACCCTGCTCGACCGCTGAGCTGGCAGCCCGAATCGAGGCGCTCCTCACCGATGTACGAGCAGATGCGGTGGTCAACGTCGGCGAACTCCGGGTCGAGCCGGCAACCCGCCAGGCCTTGCTCGGCAACCGCGAACTCGACCTGACGAGGCGAGAGTTCGAGCTTCTTGCCTGCCTGGCGAGCAGTGCGAGCACAGTGGTGACGCGCAGGACCCTCTTGTCAACTGTCTGGTCGGATTCACAGCTCCGCCACGAGAAGGCCATCGACAAGTGCCTGTCGTCTCTTCGGCGAAAGCTCGGCGAGACGCCTTCCGGCCCTCAGTACCTGCGAACCTGCCGCGGGATCGGGCTGAAGCTCGCGATCCCGGCGTGATCACAGTGTCTGCACCGGACGGTCGATTCTGGCGAACAAGGTTGCGGGTACGCGTGATGATCGGAGCCGGCGCGCTGTGGACCGCCGGCTCATGCTCGGCTCCCCAGGTCGACCCGCCATGTGCGGAAACCGTTTCGCCAGGTGCCGTCTACGTGGCGTTAGGCAGCTCATTCTCGGCAGGGCCGGGTATCTCGCCCACAAGCCGGGCACCGCACCGGCTTGTGGGCGATCGGCCGAGAACTACGCGAGCCAGGTCGCCGCCCGAATGCGGCTCGCGCTGACCGACGTCACCTGCGCTAATGCCACCACGGCGAACATTCTGACGTCACCGCAGGCGAGGCAGCGGCCACAGCTTTCCGCGGTCACGGCCGATGCGTCCTTGGTCACCATTACCGTTGGCGGGAATGATGTCGACTACCTCGGCAGCCTGTTCGCCTATTCGTGGCAGAACAGCGGCAGCGAGAAGCCGTGCTCCAAGCTTGACCAAGGCGCGATGAGGAGACAGCTCCAGAAGGTCGGCACCAAGATCCGTGACGTCATCTCGGCGGTCCATTCGCGCGCGCCGAAGGCCGAGGCGCTGATGGTCGACTATTTGACCGTGCTGCCGGAGACGGTGCCGGTCTGCGCCGGAGTGCCATTGACCCCGAGGAAGCCGCCTTCGAGCGCGACGTGGCCAATCGGCTCAAAGAAGCAACCCGAAAGGCCGCGGAGGCAGAGCACGCGCTGCTGACTGGCTCTCCCGGCATCCCGGGGTCCAGGTGATCACGCGTGACAGGTCCTCGGCCTATGCTGAGGCCGCGTCACGGGGCGCTCCGCAGGCGGTGCAATGCGCAGATCGCTGGCACTTGTTGAAGAAGCTGGGCGAGGCGGTGGAGAAGACCGTCAACGCACACCGGGCCTGCCTGCCCGAGTCGGCCAGCCCCGAGAGCGCGGCACCGGACGGCGACATCAACAGCGGTGTGGCCGAGGCAAAGCCGGTGCCAACAGGCGACTCGGAACCGGGTGCGGTCGGCGGGGAGCCGGAGTCCGGTTGGGAGGCACGAATTCGGGAGCGGTTCACCGAGGTCCAGAAGCTGCGCACCCAGGGGCAGGGGATCCGCGCGATCGCCCGGGAACTGGGGCTGGACCGGAAACCCGTCAGGCGCCATACCCGGGCCGGCAGCGCCGAGGAGCTGGTCGCCAAGACCACTTCCAGGTCTTCGCTGCTGGACGGCTTCAAACCCTACCTGCGCCAGCGGTGGAACACCGGCCACACGAACATCTCCCAGCTGGTCACCGAAATCCGAGACCGCGGTTACCGGGGCAGCGCCCAGACCGTCTACCGCTACCGGCGACCCTTCCGCGTCGCCGGAGCCAAGGCCCCCCCGTTCCGAAGCCCGCGGCGCCGAAGATCAGGGAAGTCACCCGCTGGATCATGAGCAATCCGGACAATCTCACTGACGACCGTGCGCAGCGACTCGCAGCGATCCTGGCCCGCTGCCCGGCACTGGCGGCGGCACGCCGCCAGTTCGGAGCCTTCGCGTGCATGATCCGAGACCTGCGTGGAGACCTGCTGCCCGCCTGGATGGACACCGTTCTCGCCGAGGACCTGCTGCCGCCCCTGCGCGCGTTCGTGAACTGCCTGCGCCAAGACGTCACCGCCGGACTCACCCTGCCCTACAGCAACGGCCCGACCGAAGGTGCCGTGAACAAAATCAAGGCAATCAAGAGGATGTCATACGGACGATCCGGATTCCCCTTGCTACGAAAGAAGATTCTACACGCCCTATAGGCCGCAGGCCGCCGGGTCGAACCTACTTGATCACGCAAAGAGCACCAGATCTGCATGAAGGGACCATCGGTTTGCCATGAGCATGGGTTCTGGCGCACTTTGCGTGATCCATGGTCGGCGTGTCGTCCATAGTGGACAGATGAGTTGCTGGGATCCTTATATGTGACAATGAATCGTGATGTCATTGCGGTCTTGATGCCGCATCTGACCGGGGTGATTGTTGAGAAGATGGAGCGTGAGGCAGACCAGGTCTGCATCCGGGCCTGCTCGGCGACGCGAAGTGCGCAGTGCCCTCGCTGCGACGGCGCCTCAGCTCGGGTGCATAGCCGTTATGAGCGAGTACTGGCCGATCCCGCCATCGCCGGGCAGCGTGTCGTGGTCCGTTTGCAGGTTCGACGCTTCAACTGCGGCAACGCCGGTTGCCAGGCCAAGACGTTCGTCGAGCAGGTGCCCGGGCTGACCGAGCCCCGCGCGCGCCGTACCCCGTTGCTGCGCCGGATGCTGGAAGATATCGGGCTGGCGCTGGCCGGGCGCGCAGGAGCACGGTTGGCGAGCCGACTCGGCGTCACAGTCAGCCGAGACGGCCTGCTGCGGCTGGTACGTGCGCTGCCCGATCCGACGGTGGGCGAGGTGATCGTACTCGGCGTCGACGACTTCGCGATCAGGAGAGGACAGGTGTACGCAACAATCCTGCTGGATCAGGACACCCACCGGCCGGTCGACGTCCTGCCCGGCCGGGAAGCCGATACCCTGGCTGGGTGGCTGCAGACACACCCTGAAGTTCGGATCATCACTCGCGATCGTGCCAGTTCGTATGCCGAGGGCGCCACCCGCGGTTCGCCACAGGCCACGCAGTGTGCTGATCGTTGGCACCTCTGGAAAAACCTGGGCGAGGCCGTGGAGAAGACCGTGATCGCGCACCGCGGGTGCCTGCGTGATCCTGAAGCCACCGCCGAGGCCCCGCAGGACGCCGCACCCGGAGCCCGCGACGCGGACGAACAAGCCGCAACCGCGGGTATTCGGCAGGCCCGGGCAGGTGACGTCGAGCCCGTGACGGCAGCCGAGGCCAAGCCTGTGGCGGCTCAGTTCCGGGAACGGTACGCCGCGGTCCAGACACTCCGGGCCGACGGCAGGGAATCCGAGCCATCGCCCGAGAACTCCGCTTGGACCGCAAGACCGCGCGCCGGTTCTTCTATGCCACCGGTGTCGAAGAACTGCTGGCCGTGACGCTCTCTCGCGCCAGCATGCTGGACAAGCACAAGCCGTATCTGAACCAGCGGTTCAACGCCGGCTGCACCGACGCCGCGACCCTGGCCACGGAAATCCGGGAGCAGGGCTACCGCGGCAGCCAACGCACCGTCTACCGCTACATCCAGCCCTTCCGCACCAGCCGGAAAGTCCCCGACCCAGCACCGGTCCCACCGAAGACCAAGCACGTCAGCAGTTGGATCATGCGAAACCCGGAGAACCTCAAGGACGAGGACGAACAACGGCTGGACGCCATCCTGGCGCGCTGCCCGGAACTCGCGGCCACCCGCTGCCACGTCAGAGGGTTCGCCACCATGATCCGTGACCTGCGAGGAGACCGCCTGCTCGAGTGGATCGACCACGTCCGGGCAGACGACCTGCCCGCGCTGCGGTCCTTCACCACCGGCCTCAGACAGGATCTCGCCGCGGTCATCGCCGGACTCACCCTGCCCTGGAACAACGGCCCCACCGAAGGCACCGTGAACAAGATTAAAATGCTCAAGCGGACCATGTTCGGCCGCGCCAAACTCGACCTGCTCCGCAAGCGAATCCTGCTTCTCACAACATGATCGCCCCGGAACTTTCACGCAAAGTGCGCCAGAACCCGTTTCGCAGAGCGCCATCACCCTCGCCTTCTTCTTCGGCGGCGGGCTCTCGAAACAGCCGGAGCCGACCTCGGAGGCCACGCCGCCGGCCTCCTGGAAAACCGCAGGGCTGGAGTTCACGACGATGAACTTCGACGCCTCTGCCACATGCGAGGCCTATGGCGCGGTGAAGAAATACCTGGCCGCGCATCCGTGCTCAGACCTCCGGCGCGGCCTGTTCGAAGCCAGCGAATCCGGCAGCAAGATGGTCGTGGCCACGGCTACGGTCACGATGCCCACGACAGAGCAGGCCGAGGGGCTGCGCGCTCTCGCCGACCGGCCAGGAACCGGCAACATCACGGAGCTGAGCACGGGCTTCGACGGGCAACACTACACATCACGCGCCGCGGGCAACACCGTGACGATCACTCAGGCCAAAGCGCAGCTGCTCGCCCACCCGTCGTCCGCGGCGCTCGACCATGCGGCGTCGGCCCGGTTCCCAGAGTCGTCTGGTGACTGACGCCGGGTGTGTCCCACGGTGGGCATCCGCTTCAGCGCAGGTCGGCTTGCCAGTCTGTCGTCGTCGACAGGTGCCGGAGGCCGACCCATTCCTGCGCCAGCCGGGAGCCTGTCGAAAGCAAATCTTCAACTGCCCGCCGGTGTTTCCCGGCCAGCCAGCTCAAGTGGGGCTGGACCCGTTCGGCAGCCGACGCCTCGCGGGAGGGCGCGGGAAGTCCCAGCCGCAGCAACGAATCGTAGAGGTGAACGGCGGGCACGACCGGCGGCAGGCCGGCCTCCCGGGCGACCGCCGCAGCTTGCGCCGGAATTCGGATGCCGCTGAGATCGAGGTCGCCGAAGTACCGTACTTCAGCGACGTGGTGCCGTTCGGCTATCGATCGGACCGACCGCACAAAACTCGTGCCCAGCCCCCAGGCCACGTGACCGACGCGATGGGCAGAGATCCCGCCCAGCACCTCGACCACGGACCACCAGGTGGTGCTGTTCTCGAGGACCAGCAGCACGTCTCCCGCCCCTACCCTGCGGTAGCCACCGCCAGTTTCCTCCAACACGGTTTCGCTGAGCAATGGCGGTGGCACGCGGAAAGTCGAGAGCAGCTTCATCAGCCGGTCCTCCTCGCCGAACAACGCGGCTGTCGTCTTGCCGTCGAGCGTCTTTTCGGCGTCCTGGTGGCACTCCGCGGAGCCGAAAGACGCGAAGACGTCGAGGCACCGCTCACGGACCGGCACGGGAGTCCGGTCGGCATTGCTCTTGAGCCACTTGTTGACTGCGGCATACCTGGCGCGGCGAAGTGGATTGGCGTCCTGCCAATGCTTGTCGAGGTCGTAGAGCGCACGGTGCCAAATAGGCGCGGGCGGGACCTCGGGGCGGAGTACCCGCACTATCGGCTCCAGGTGAAAACCACGGGCGAGCGGCACCCGTTCCCGGTTGGTCGCCGCCATCGGCCGAAGCACGCCCCGCCCGCATAGCAAGTCGACGCACTCCGACAGCATTTCCTCCGGCTGGTCGTCGCCGAATTGGCCGTTGACCGCTTCGTGGAAGGCGAGCCGCACCTCGTCGGCTCTCACCTTGGTGGCAGTTGTGCCCCGCCAGCCCCGCTCACGGGCGAGCCGGACAAGGAGGTCGTACGTGGCCGTGGCGATCCGATCAGTCCTCGTCACGACGACGCTCCTTCAGCAGAAGCCGCCCTGCGCTCAGTCGAGATTTGCCATCGGGCTCTGCCAACGAGCCGAGGGCGGCTTGCAGTTGTCGGTCGACCGAGAGGTACTTGCGGCCGGCGCGGATGTCTGCGTCGTTGCGCAATCGCACGATCAGCGGAAACGCGCCGAGTGCTTCAGCGTCGAACAATCCCGTCGTATAGATCAGCTGGACGCCCAGTGCAGCGGCGACGGCGCGTTGGAGGTCGAGGAGGTAGCCGGCTGAAGCTCGGCCGATCGGGTTGTCCAGAAAGAGCACCCCGGAGTGGCGGCGTCCGGTCCGCCCCTGGCTGTTCGCCCGAAGCGCGGCGAGCGTGCAGTACAGCATGATCGCGGCGGTGAGGTGCTGCCCGCCGGAGAAGACGTCGCGGACCTCAGACACCCGGACGCGCTCGGTCCGCAGGACGGCATCGGGCTTGAGCATCGTAACCTTGAACCCTCGCGGGACCGCGGCCCGGACACCTCGAAGCAAGACGGTCATGCCGTCGCGTTTCGTGCCTTCCCCGGCAGCGGAGTCGATCACCTCGGACAGCTGCTGCGTCAGGACATCCGCTTCGAGCGGCTTGAAGGTGAACCGCAGGAACTCCTCGCCCGACCAGTCGCCGAGCCCGGCAGGGAGTCTCGACAGCCGTTGGGCATGCCGGAGCGTGCTCAGCGCGTGCTCGACCATCCCTTGCAGCCGGGCGACGATCATTGTCCGGTGACGTTCGCTCTGCGCGAGATCGTCGGCGAGAGAACGCAACCTGGGCTGCAGCGCAGTGGCCCATTCTTGAGCGTGCGCTGACAGTTCCCCGAGCGCCACGGTGGTGATCTGAGTCCGGAGGTGCGAGGTCAAACTGAGGTACCGGACGTCGGAGACGGCTGTACGGAGCGCTTCTGCTTTGTGCTGCAGGTCTTTCTGCGCATCACGGAGCGCGTTGCGACCGTCTTTGACGGCTCTCCTGAGCCTTCCGTGCTCTTCCCGCGCGACCTCCGGCGAACCTGAGTAGGACTCCACCACCTCGTCGACTGCGGGCTCGAATTCCTCGGACATCGACAAAGCTTCCGTCACGACGGTGAGCCCGTTGATAGTCTCTTCGACCTGCTTGACTGTCTGCGCAATGACGGCTTTCGCTTTTGCCCGGGCGCTGACGCGTTCTCGGGCCTCGCGGAGGGAAGTCCGCGCGGCGGCCAGCAGCCGTAGCGCGTGGGTCGCATCAGCCGGTTCTTCCGGCAACACAGCAGGAGAATCCGGCAGCGGGAGTCCTGCCAACTTCGCCTTCTGTTCGCTCAAGTTGCTCAGGGCGGTGTCCCGGAACTCGGCGGCTTCGCCATGCTCGCGTTCAGCTGCGGCCACGGCTGCGGCCCGGCTTGCCGCGTCGGCACCGTCAGGACCTTCGAGTAGCTTCTTCGCCCGTTCGCGAGCGGCCGGTGGGTACCTCTTCAAGGCCTCGTTAGCGGCGGCCGCGGCCTTGTCCGCGGCCGCCGCTTCCGCCAGCAGTTCGGAACCGACCTGGACCTGCAGGCAACTTGCTTCGGCTTCGCGTAACAACGTCCGCAGCACCGTCACCGGATACCCGGGCGCCTCGGCATCCGGATCGGTCTTCGTCTCCCCTCCTGCCTCGATGATCTCTTCGCGCACCCGCTCGACGGTCGCCCGGTGCCGGTCCGCTTGCCGACGCTGTTCGGCTTCCTTCGCCCGCAGCTCGTCCCGCAGGTTCCGCTGCTCTTCCGCCAGGGCGTTCGCGGCCTCCTCGACAGCGCGAAGCTGTTCGGCAGACCTCTGCCATTCCGCTGCTTGAACGATACGCTTCCGCAGCCGGCTCACTCGATCGGCGCGGTCCGAAGCCGTTTTGGCGGCAGAGGTCAGGCCAGCCAGCCGAATCCGGGCTTCTTCGCGACACTGCTTGGCATCTGCAACCGCCGTTTCGCTTGCCTGGACCATTCTCTTGTTCTCCGACACGGTCTGCGCCGCCGAGGTGGTCCAACCCGACAGTTCGGCCAGCCGCCCCGGCGGGTAGTCGAGACGCCACCGCCGCAGCCGCGCGCGCAGTGCCAGGTCCGTGCTGTGGCGGGCATTCAGGTCGCTGATCCGCTGCTCGCGTTCGATGTGCCGCCGGTTGATCCGAGCGCTCTCGTCCCGCGCCGCCTGGTGGTCGTAGTAAGCCTTCTTCGGGAGAACGAGGAACCCGACATCGCCCTGAGGCGTCAGGTCGAAGACCTCATCGGGGTCGAGATCGAAAGTTTGGGTGCTGGCGATGGCGATCACACAGGCTGGCTCGAAGCCGTGCGCGGCAACCAATCGGCGGGCACGGTCGAGATCGTCCGGATCGTTGAGCAGCACTCCGGCCGCCAGGTGCGGGAGCTTGGCCACCAGCTCCCGGCGCTCGGCCTCGTCCGGCAGATCGGCAAGGACGTCCCACCCGCTGTAGCACTGTACTCGCTCCTGCTTCAGCAGTTCGACGAGCTGTTCGGTCTCCGGAGGCGGCGGGTAGAGCGCGTCGTCGCCGCTGTCGAGCGCCAGCCGAGCCCGTTCGTCGGCAGCGCCCTCGACCCGCAGCCCGGTGCGTTCCCGGTCGACGGTCGCGAGAGCCTCGGTCAGGCGGTCGGCGAGCACCTCTGCGTCGGTTTCGAGCACAACCCCGACGCCCTCGGTCAGCTCGGCCAGCCGCGGCTCGTCGGCCAGCTCAGCTGTCGCACGAGCCGCTTTGTCCTCCTCTGCAACGGCTTTCTCGTGCTCGGCTTGCGCCAAGCTCTCCTTGCGACGGGCTTCGACCAGTGCGGTTTGCGCGCTGTCAACGGCGGTGTCCAGCGCGGGCAATTGCTCTTGCTGTGCGGTGACCTCGGCATCGGCGGCTCGCGCTGCGTCGGCGAGTGTGTCAGCCGTGAGGCCCACTGAGGCGGCGTCTGCCACCAGCTCATCGCGTACGGCTTGGTCGACCTCGCCTTTCACCTCACCGATCGAGGTTTCCAGGCTTTCGGCCTTGGCGGCGGCCTTGGCGCTTTCCTTGAGCGCTTCGTCATGGGCTTCCTGCCCCTTTTTCGCTGCTTTTGCCAGTTCGGCAGCTTCGCCGTCCTTGGCAGCAGCGGCCTTCTCGTTGCTCACGACTGTGCTTAAAAGCGCGCTGACCAAGGCCCCGGCACGTTCGTCGCGCACCCGCATCGCAGCGGCTTCGATGCCTTGACGGTCCCGGAGCACTTTGCGCAACTGGGTGGCAGTGGCGTCCTTCTCCGTCCAGTCCTGCAACACCCGCGTGGCCGCCCAGGCTTGGACGATCGCGACAGCTCCGTCACGTCGGCGGTCGGCGGCGTCCAAGTTCGCCTGCGCATCCTGCACGCGAAAGCCCGCCACGCGACGGTCGAGCGCGGCCACACTGCCAGCGCCGGCCGTCGCGTCCCGTTCCGCCGCCAGCATCTCGGATTCGGCCGTTTCCAGTTCTTTCGCGCGCTCGGCTCGTCGAGCCTGCTCCTGCGCGATCCGGCGCGCCACCGACGCGGCGAAGCGGTTTCGCCTCGCTTCGTGGGTCGAGAGAAGTCCCTGCGCAGCCTCGGTCATCGCATGCTGCCGAGCCAGCGGCTCCAGCCGCCCCAGGGTGGCGGCGACGAAGTCGTGCTCCAATTCGAGCGCTTCCCGAGCGGCCAGCGTCTTCGCATACTCCCCCAGCGAAACGCCGAGGCTGTCCGTGTCCGCCTCCTTCACCACTGCTCGCAAGAGGAAGTCGACGAGCGCCTCGTCCGTGTTGAAGGTGAACGCGTCAGCGGCTTCGCCCTCGCCGGCGTTCATCCGCCGTTGGAATTCGAACAGTTCGGGATCGATGCCGAGGAAGATGAGGCGCTCCTCCCACTTGGCATGCCGATCGGCCCAGAACAGCTCGAGGGAGGGATCTTCATGGGCTGCTTCGGTCAACCGCTCGCGGAAGACTCGCGACACCAGCTTTGCCCCGGACTCGGCAAAAGGAAGCGATGCGATCCCCATCGACGGCCCGGGCCGCAATGAGTACCAGGTCTCGGACAGATTGCCGTCCGCGCTCGCGCTGTTCTTTTGGCGGCGCCATTCCGAGACCTTCCCGGTCACCAGCAGTCGGCCGGTTTCGGAGTGCATCCACTCGAGCACGACGTGTGCGACATCGCCGCGTTCGACGAACTTCTCCAGCACCCGAGTGTTCGACGTCCCGACGATCTGGCGCTTGCCGGGCAGCATGACAGAGAAGATCAGTTTGATGAGCACCGACTTGCCGCCGCCGTTCTCCAGGAACAGCACAGTCGCGGGCGACGGCCGCAGAACCGCCGAACCCTCCAGCAGATCGAGCTGAGCGCGCTGAACCGGATTCCCGGCCTTGGACAGGTCGATGGTGACGTCCTCGTACCGGGCACCGGCCGGGCCGACGGAGTAGAGCCGGGCCCTGGACAACTCGTACATGTCGTGTTCAGCCTTCGGTGGATGCCAGTGTTGTGCCGGAGAGGGAGGGGATAGCGCCCAGCTCGAGCAACTCGCGGAACGCGGCGTGGGAAGCAGTCTCGCGGACTTGAACCTGGTACCGATGCGTCGCTCGATACACCTCGTCGGCGTCCTCTCCGACCTGGTGGACCAGCCCGCGCTCCGCCAGGTACTTCAGCGCCCGGCGGACGATCTGGCGAGTCGCGGTCGCGTTGGCCCGGCTGTCCTTGGTGGAACCCACTTCGGGTCGACGCTGATAAGCACGCCATGCCCGCTCCAGCTCGCTGTCTTCGGCCAAGGGAGTGTCGTCCTGCTCTGCCCGCGCAGCTCGTTCGTCGAGCAGCCGGCACGTCTCCCGCACCACTAGATCGACCTGCTCCACCGACACGCGACCTCTGTGCGTGTCGTCCGCGAGGTCTTCGGCTCGAGGGAAGGCGAGGGCAGCGATGGCGAGATGAGCGACACCGTGCAACATCCTCTGCGTCTCGCGTCGCTCTTTCGTCGAAATGTATTTCGCGTAGTCGTCCATCTTGGTCTCGAACACCGACTCGGCCTCGGTGACCAGGACGATTCCGCTGGGCATGCCCACAGCCAGCACCGAAAGGCCCATCCCCGCCGCGAAAGCGCGGACCAGGCCCGCGAAAACGTCGTCCTGGTCGAACCGGCGGACAAGGTCCCGGTATGTGCTGTCCCGTTCTGCGATCAGCCGCGGGCGAAGCCCGAAGGCAATCAACCTGCCGACCTGCTCGGCGTCCTCGGCGATCATGCGCTCTCCCCGATCGGAGGTGCGTCCGCCTCCGGTCCGGCGGCCGGGCCGACCAGTTCCGCGCTGGTCAGCAGAAGGTCGTCCCCGCCCGCAGTGGCTCGTGGCCCCAGGAACGTCGTGCCACTGGCCACGGCGACCAAGATCCGCCGCGCCCGCTTCGCACGCGCGGATTCGATCCCCGGTGCCAAGGCGTGCCCGGCTCGTAGCGCGATCAGTGCAGGCAACTCGTCGTCGTGAGCGGCGGCGTCGGTCACCAACTCGCTCAGGGACCGGACCTGTCCGGGCAGGTTCAGCAGTTCGTCGGCGAGCAGCCAGTGTTCGTCGGTGAACCGGGAATTGTCAGGAAGCTCGTCCAGCACCGGGCACACGACGGGGCCCGCCGTGCTCTCCGGTTCGGCTGAAGGCCTCAACAGCGTCGAGATGAGCGAGTGCAGAGTGACCACCTCCGGGACGGTGGGCCCGGCGACGCCCTGGAAGAAAGTGCTCAACGGGCGAACGGCCGCCTTGACCGTCTGTTTCAGAACGGGCTCGAGCAATTGCCCGTGCAGGTTAATCGCCGAACGGCGGGGCGGGCCGGAGAACTGCTGCCGGTCCTGCTCCTCGCGGAAGACCGAACGAGCCCCGAGAAGCCGGGCCTGCAGCTGAACGTGCCGACGCAAGCAATCTTCGACTACATCGACCAGTTCGGCCGCGTGCCGCTTGCGAACCGGCTCATCAGTCGTGTCACGAGCCTTGGTGATGCTCGCGTGGATGATCTGCTCGCCCCGGATACGGTCCTCGATGTGGCCGAGCGCGTCGTCGAGCATGGTGGGCAATTCGACGTTCCAGTCGACCAGTCGCAGATCGCGCCTCGTCGCTTCGAGCCTCCGCCGGAGCAGCTCGCCGTACTGGACTGTGCGGTACCGCGCCTGCTCGGCTGCCGACCGGGCGTCGGCCAGCTTGCCGCGATCGATCAGGTTCTGCAGCTTCACTTCGGCGGCGATCTGAGCCGATTCGACATCGGTGTCGAGCGCCCCGATCAGCACGGTGATCGCCTCGTCGCTCGCTCGCAGGGAAACCGAGCCCCGCGGCCCCGGCACTTCACGGACGATTTTGAAGTAGAACGGCTGGCGGTGGTACCGGCCGTCGACGTCGATCTCTCCGTAGACCTGGTAGAAGGTGCGATCCACGGTGCCGACGTTGATGAGCCGTTCGAGGACCCAGCGTGCCACCCGGTCATGTTCCGGTCCTGGCCGCTGCGGGGCCTGGTTGGCAACGAACGGGACCACCCGGCCGATGATGTCGTCGTGAACGGCGCCCTTGTCGAAGTCCATCGCGATGGTCACGAGGTCAATGACGCGCAGGGCGATCTCAGCCATCTGATACGCGGCCGGGTCCAGCCAGTCGAGCATCGACTTGCGGCTGTCCAGATCGTGCAGCGGCGCGGTGCACGCGAGCGCCTTCAGCCGACGGGTCAGCCCCGGGTCGGCGCTGTCGCCCGGGGTCCGGGGCGGGCCGCTGGCACGTTCTCGCTCCGGCTCGGCCACCGGGTCGGGGAGAACGGTGCCTCGGTCCGGCCGGGCGCGAGGCGGTGGTTCCTGCGCGAGGGCCGCATGACACCGGACAGCCAGGTCGGCCGCCTCGTCGAAACCCGAACCCTCTGCCTTCGAACACCACGCGAGCGCGTCGGCATGACGGCCAAGCTCGACCAGGCAGCGAGCCAGCCGCAACGATGCGTCTCCAAGGCCGGCTTCCGCTGCGGTCCGGTATCTCTCTACGGATACGGAGTACTCCCGCCGCTGTTCGGCCTCCCTGCCTTCGCGAAACGCTTCCGATGCCTCCCTGAACGCGGCGAGTTCGCCGTCGACCTCGGCGAGCTGTTCGGCATCGGCCAGCAACCTGTCGTAGGCGGCCAGAGTCTCGCCGACTTTCCGCCGTACGGTCATCTCGTCGGCCTCTGCTGCGATCACGGCCAGCTCGACCGGAAAAACATCGTCGAGATTCATCCGTCTCCCTCGTCCGGGCCGCCGCCCTCGTATTCCGTCAACGCCAGGCGTAAGGCAGCGATCGCTTTCGCCGTCTTGTCCCGGACCGTCCCCGGCGGAAGCTCCAGCATCTCCCCTGCCTCCCGAGACGAGTACTTCGCCAGCTTGCAGAGCAGGAACGCCTGGGCGTTGAGGAGCGGCATCGCATCCAATGTCTCGGCAGCGACGTGGGACACGGCGAGGTCTGCCGGGACGGCTGCGGGGTACTGCATTGCCAACTGATCGAACAATCGCTCGTCCCGGTTCGTCTTACGCCAACTGTCCTTGGCGGCGTTCATGCCGATGCGGAACACCAGCGCCTTGGTCGGCGCGGTATCCGGCTGCGAACGGCACAACCGGAGGACCTTGACCAAACTGTCCTGCATCACGTCCTCGGCGCCAATCCAGTCGCCCAGGTAGCGGGCAAAGCTGACGAGCAACCGCTTCTGGTCGTCGCGGACGAACTGGTCGAGCCAACGCAGGTGTTCGATACTCAGCCCAGCCATCCGTGCGTCCACGGCACGCCGTACGCCGCGTGGTTCTTCGGTCAACTCCGACTCTCCGAAATCCGTCCAAGCCGGGGACCTTTGCCGCCCGGTGGCCAGCGCGACGCTGCCGATGGTGCACCGACGTTCGCGTGTTCGCCTGTTAAGACGTCCAACGGAGGAGAATTGTTGGACCTTCTTCAAAAAATCATGCCGAAATGCCCCCATCGAGTGAAAAAGGGAATTTCATGTAACAACACTCTGATCCCCGGCCCGCGATCACCAGCCATACCACGAACAACGGCAGGAACGGCGGCAACAACGACATGACGGTGCCTACCAGACCTCCGGTGGTAGCGATCTTCATCGCCGTAGTCGGGTCGAGGGTTCGCGATCAGCAACAGCCTGGGGGCCACCGCGATAGCCACGACGGAGGGCGGCCCCTCAGCAATCACCGACGCAGGCTCGGGCGGCACGATGCTGAGACCACGTTGGCCAAGTACTACTCGGCGCATCCAACCGCCGGCCAGGACGATCATCGTTCCGGCCTGCCAAATGACCGGGAACGGCAGCCGATCCGCCGAGGAACGTCTTCCTGACCTGCAGTATCGGCCCGTCGATGGCGACTAGAGTGGAATTTTTCGCTTCGGGACGGGAAGTTTCGCCGCCGTTCGAACCCGCCGTGGCCTGCACCGTAGTCAACCGGGGCAAACAACGGCGCAGAGAGCAGACCAGGACGGCGGCCGGTTCGAGGACGCAGCGGGGATGTTCTCGGCGGTTGTACTGAGTCGTTCGCTGTTTGCGCGGGGCCGCAGCGGCGCATACGTTCGAACGCTTCATCCACAGGAACGAAACCGGCTTGCGCGAGCGCCCCCGCACGTGCCGCGTGCCACAACGGCCGCTATGCAGTTCAAGCGGTACGCCGTACCATCCCGTCCCGCAGCACGCGTCTAGCCAATCTGACAACCTTCTCCCGTTGCACTAACGCATCCACATCGAGCGGGTCCGTCTCCACCTCAATATTCAGCTTCTCCGACGGAGCACGCTTGCCCGTTCCGAGGAAACGGCACGAGCCGCTAACCGCCGCGCGCAGCTCGATCGCATCGAGAAATTCAGCCCGATCCCGCTGACCGAGGCCCGCTGCCTCCGCAACCAGCACCGCCCTGTCACGCACTCGCTTGCAGCTTTGTTGTTGTGCGAGAAGGAGCGCATCGTAGATGTCAATGATCTCCCGATTCAGCACTCCGCCGACATGAAGCCGATCGGTCATCGTCCGTCTGATCGGCTCGACGTAGCACCACAATCGCCGGACGCTCGCGTTCTCCAGACTTATACGGACGTCCTCGACAAGGCCCGCGGCTTCGCCGAAACACGAGCCCGCAGCGATGAGCACTCCGCCGAGGCCCTGCACGACGAGCCCTGGCCAGGCACTGCCTCCGGTCAAATCCGGCCCTCCGACCACTGCGACCAGGCTCGCCGCTACCCCGGTCGCACAAACCAGACAGCCAGCAAATGTCAGATCGCCCGCGACTCGCAGGCGCAACGACGCCTGCCTCACCAGTTTTCTGATTCGCATCGTGTATACCGCGAATGCGAGCGCGGGGACGGCGCCGCCGATCCAGACGACCGCGCCCAGCAGCTCAACGCCTTCACTCCTCCGCGGTTCACCGAAGACGGTCCAGGCCAGCACGCCGGTTCCGGCCGCGACAACAGCCAGGACGTACCGCAGCCGCAGCCAACCCCATCCGCTGAGCCCCAGGAGACCGGCCGGTCCGATCAGCGTTCCTAATGAGCACGCTCCGCGCACGAAGATCGTCAGGTTCGGCCCGCCGGTCGCGTTGGTCACGATCGAAGTGACCTCTGGTGCCCTGAGCACCAGCGACGCACCGAACAAAGCCAGCATCGTCCCGAGATACGCCTTGCCCAGTGCGTCACGATGCCGGGCGAACACGATCAGCGTCCGGATTCCTTCTGCCGAGACCAATACACCCACCGCCAGCGCAACCCACCCAAGCGGTTCACGCATTCGCGTCGCGCAGATCTGTCGCCGCCGCGAACGTCTTGCCCAACGCCACCACTGCGTGACTGTCACGACCGCGGTCTCTGCTCAGCGCATGTGCATCGATCCGCTCGGCCAACTGGTGCGCGAACTCCTCCGCCATCAACTCGCCGACCTCGCGGCAACGGGGGTCCGCGCGCGGCAAGCACGGTCCAGCGGCGTCCGCGTCTTCCAAGAGAATGTGCCCGAGTTCGTGAAAGTGGATGTGCCGGGCATGTCCGCGTTCGATGTCGCGGATCACAACGATGTAGTCGGCGGACTCGGTTCTGATGAGCATGCCGGTAGGCATGGCTCCGCTCAGATCGCCGCGCATCAGGCGGATCGGCTTGTCCCGGAGCCGGTTCAGCCGGTCGACCAAACCGTTCATGCTGAACGGCCGCGGAACCGGAATCTCCCCCACGAGTCTCCCGACGTCCGCGATCATGCTCGGTTCCAGCCTGGACTCTTCCGCTCGCTTCGCGCGCATTCCCCACCCTTGCGAATTCGGCCTGTCCGGCGAGGCTTGGACGTGCGGCCTGCTCCTGGCCGCTCGCCCAAGCCTCGCGCTTCTGTGCGGTGCCAGGCGGTCAGTCCCGGCTGCGGCCTGCCTACCAGGCAATCTGCCGACTCACGCCAGTCATCGGCGTCGACTCACGCGGGGGTGTTCCGCGCAGTGTTCACTCATTCGGCCTAGCTTGAACAGAATCCGCCGTTCAGCGAGACACTGTCACGTGGATCGTGTTAGCTGAGAACGTGTCGAGGCAGAACATGTCGTACCAGAAGACTTTCGAGTCGGCGGTCGAGATGCTCCGAGGACGGTGGATGATCGTGGTGCTGGCCGCGCTCTCCACCGAGGACCAGCTCCAGTACCGCGACATCCGTGACCGGGTGAACGAAGGCGAAGTCCGGCCGGGCAATGGCGACGACGTCAGCCCGCTCTCGGACCAAAGCCTCACCAAGACGCTCAAACGAGCGCAAGATCACGGGCTCGTCCGCCTGCACGCCGACGAAGGCCACTTCAAGCCGACCTGGTACGAACTCACCCGGAAAGGCGCGGAAGCGTTGCGCGCCGTCCGCCCACTGATCGAGTGGATGCACCGCTACGAGCCAGCACCGAACCATTAACCAGCAGCGTCAGGTCAACGAGCCTGCCTGGTGTAACCCGCATTGATCCGGTCACGACCCTGGCCCTTGGCGAAGAACAGCCGGTTGTCCGCTGAGAGCAGCAGCTCGCTCAGGTCGACGTCGTCCTCGGCGTACCCGTTGTCACACGCCACGCCGACCGTGACGCGAACGGAAACCGCCGACGCGCTGTCCTCCTCGCCGGGAACTATCTCCAGCGCTGCGACAGCACACCGAATGCGCTCGGCGATCTCGGTCGCTCCACTGAGACTGACGTCGGACAGAAAGATTACGAATTCCTCGCCGCCGAAGCGGCCCACAAGGTCGGTCCGGCGCGTCTCGCTGCTGATCACTTGAGCGACAGCACGGAGAACATCGTCCCCGAACAGGTGGCCGTGGGTGTCGTTGATGCGTTTGAAGAAATCCAGGTCCAGCATCAGCACCGCTGTCGGCACACGGTGCCGTCGCGCCTTCCGCAGACCGGCCTCGGCCAGGCACCGCCAGGTCTCCATATTGAGCAGGCCGGTCTTGCGGTCAGTACTGGCCGCGGTCTCGAGGTGCTTCGCTGAGTCGCTGCGGTGCAGAACGTAGACCAACGGCAGCAGGAAGAGCGCGAGCCATGGCCGCAACTGGACGAATACTGCGGTGATCGCCCCCAGGAACAGAGTCACGACCTCCAGCGCGTTGGCGCTCCAGCCGCCGACGATCCCGGCAATCGAACGCTGCTTCTCCGCAGTCACGATCGCCGCACCGACAGCCACGGTATTTACCAGCCAGAACGTTGCGATTGCGGCGAGGAGCACCCAGGCGCTGACCTCGCTCGGCGCGCTCAGCACATCCCCGGGCTCCAAGACCCGGACCACGCCATACGACACGCACGCCGGAATGATCATCGCGCTGGTGTTGAACACCGCGCGATATGGGGCGATCCCGCTGGTCCACCTGGACGCCCGCCACCACAGATGCAAGTAAAGCACCGCAGCGGCCGACGCCCCCAGGACTGGACCGGAAACCAGCGTGACCGCCAGGATCGCGACCGAACTCATGTTGACGTGCGGAGTATCGGTGAGCTGCCGACGTTGGCGTTCGAGACGCCAGGTCAGCTCTGCGCTCAGAAGCCCTCCCAGGGTGACAAGCACCGATCGGCCGACGTCTGCGAACACCGGCGGTTCGATCCACAGCCACCAGAGCACCAGCGAGGCAGCCAGAAGATCGACGAGTATGACCGTTACGAAAACCGAGCGCGGAGCATCTATCAGCTTCGATTTCCGATCAGATACTCGCCTCCGCGCAGCTGTTTCCGCTGCACCTGGCTCTGTTGGCCCTTACCCGCCATACTGACTCCTATGTGTCGCCGACCGGGTCGGCGCTGCCTCTTCGTGCACGGCCCGGTCGGCCAGGCGGTCCTGGTCCCGGGGGGAGGTGCCGAACGTGCGCGGCAAGGAATGGTGATCATGCTCCCGATCCACTGAGATCGGCTCGCTCCTGGTTGCTCCTCGGGAGCGAGCCACCCACCACCCCGCGCCGACGATCAGCGCCACCACTGCGGCACTCGCACCCGCCGCAGCTGTTGCCCGAAACGGACCGATGCGGTCCGCGACAGCTCCGCCGGCCACGATCATGAGGCCTTGCGAGCAGTACATCGCCGTTCCCATCCGGCCCATCACGCCACCGAGTCTTCGATTCGGCACGACGTCCACCACCAGAGCCTGGGCCTTGATCACGTACATCTCAGCAACAGCGCCAGTCGTCGCCCACAGCACCAGCGTCACAGCAAGGTTCGGCCTCGCTTCGCAGGCGATCAGCGGCACCCCGGCCAGCACGGCCAATGCGACGATCGTAGACACCTTCGTCGGCAGGGTCACCAACGTGGAAACCCAGGCACCGATCGCGCTGCCGATCGGGTCGGCTGCCATCAGCAATCCGATCCCGAGCGCGCCAACACCGACCTCGCGTCCGTACGGCGCGGCCAGCCCTTCGGGAATGATGTACAGGCCGAGCAGCAGCACCAGCCCGAACAACGCGACAACGACGCCGCGGTTGTCGCGGGGAATGCCGCCGTTTGGCTCCGACGTCTCCGACGGCTCCGAGGTACGCGCGGCCGGTCGTCCGTGCACGCCGCGCAGCACCAGGATCATGCTGACCACGAATGTGCCGGCATCGAGTCCCATCGCGACGTGCGGATCGAGCCACGCTAGCAACAGCCCTCCCCCGGCGAATCCGCCGAGTTGCGCAATCTGGGTGGTGAACTGTCGCAGTGCGAGCCCTGCCTCATAGTGTTCGCCACGGCCGAGGACTTCCGGCAGCAGTGACATCTGCGCGGCTTTGAACGGTCCCGCCGCGAAACTCAGGAGTCCGACGCAGCTCCACAACGCCGGCAACGGCAATCCGGGCACAGCCATGGCCCCGGCGAGCAGGGCGCGTGCGGCATCCGCCGCGGCCATGACGGTGCGCCGGGGAAGCCTGTCGGCCAAGCCAGACAACAGCACTCCGCCCAGCAAGCTGGGCACGAGGGTCAAACCGTACGTCAGTGCGGTGAGCAAGGCAGATGAAGTCTGCGAATATACGACTAAGGCAAGCGCCACCCGCGCCAACTGGTCGCCGATGACGGAACTCAGCTCGGCAAGCCACAGTGCCCGGAACTCGCTGTTTCGCAATGGTTCGGCGAAGCCGGGCTTGCTTCCTGCAGACATTCATCCCCCGCGGCGGTCGTGCGTCATCGGGACCGGGCCGGCACGCGCCTGACCGCAGCTATCCGGACGTTCGGACGGACCAGGCATCCTCAGCCAGGTCCCGCGGAATTGTCATAGGTCGCGGTCCCGACGCCTGCTTCCGTGCAAGTGGCGACGCGAATCCATAGACCTTCGGCGCACGACAACGAGATCCATACGGCCTCCCCTGCCAATATGACTTCTTGAAGGCGACTCCACCCATCGCCTCCAAGTCGATCAACGTATACCGCTCAGTGCGCAAGTGTATGCAGAACGCAACACTTCACTCGGATGGCTGAGTGCTTTGTTCGCACGTCCCAGATGATCACCCCGGCAATCGCGCAAAGCAGATTCCAGGGCTCAGAAACGAATTCCGCCAGAGCCAAGTACAAGGCCGGTCGCCCGGGAGACGGCGCCCTCCCCGACAACCGCCTCCCAGGCCGGACCGCGGCATCCACCGAGGGGAAAGGGTAAGGAGCCGCCGTCCGGAAGGTGCCGCCGCAGCCGCTCCGGTCCGGGCTGACAGCTGATCACCTTCTGCTCTCAGCTTGCCCAAAGAGTGCGACTTTGTCAACAGGTGAAGTCAAATAATCCCTGTCGGCGAAAGGCATCCGAAAAGTTGCCGAGGTTCCTTCGTGCCGAGACGGCCCCAGCCACCCAAGCATCCGCGCGGCGGCGTGCAAGCCGAATTAGGCGTGTTACCGCACCGTCGTCGTCCGCGGGCTTGCACGCGCGCGACGCGCGACTGCTGCGGGGTGCGGGTCCGTCCTCCGACACGAAGGAACCTGGTATGCATCGAATCGAGAACAGCGCACGGACATCTCCTCCGGCCGAGCAAGTTCTAGTGTGCTGCGCTTACACCGAAGCAGCCGAACAGAAGCGTCTCGCCGCGGGCCAACCGCAAGAATCTCTGACGTTCGTCCAGTCGGCTGACGATCTCAAACGGTTGCGAGACAACGGCCATGCACAGTTCGACACCGTGATCCTCAATCAGGTATTCGAACCCGATTGGGCCGAGCCCGTGCTCCTGGCGTGGTCCTTGCTCGCCGATAACGGGACTCTGCTGGCTGTCGTGCCACAGGATTGGGATCGAACCAAAAGCCAGCACGCGCGTGCCGCCCAGGAGGTTGTCAGCCAGTTCGGCCGCGTCCGCCGCTCTTCTCGCCGCGCTCGCCAGGCCGGAATCCCCGCCGACTGTTCCATCCTGGTCTGCTCAAAACGAGACCCGCGAACCGCTAACTGGTGGCAGCGCCTACTGCGGCGGGGCCGATGAACCGTCGGCCGTCTCTCAGCGGACGGGAAACCCAGATGCTCGCGCACGTCGCCCGCGGGCTGTCCAACTATCAGATCGCGCAGGTCGAATACGTCAGCGCTGAAACGGTGAAGACCCACCTGTACAACGCGTTTCGCAAGCTTCGGGCTGTCAACCGAGCGCACGCGGTCGCGATTGCTTACCACGTAGGGATTTTCGCGACTGGCACCTCGTTCGGCCCGGCGATCGAGCCGTCGCCGCTTACCCCCGTCCGACGGTCGCCACCACACCCAATCCGGTCGGACCGCTGATCGCGGACAGTCGAGCGTAGGCTCGACAGTGGACGTTCGTCCGGCCCTCCTCGCTTGATTATGAGGAGTGTCAATGACGTTGCTGCGTCAGAACCGCGAGCTGAAGCGGCTCGGGATCTGGAACTGGTCGCTGCCGGCTTTCGCCGGAACGCTTCCCGACGGACGCAACTACAACACCTGTCCGTCCGCCGGAGTGTGTGCGAGCGTCTGCTACGCCCGCAACGGAACCTACCGATTCCCGGTTGTGCTGCAGCGGCACCAGGAAAACCTCCGGTACGTCCTCGACGACCTTCCCGGATGGACAGTCCAGATGACTGCCGAAGTGACGCATCCCAAATTCGCCGGGGCATGGGTGCGGATCCATGACTTCTTGGGGCAGTTCAGGTGTGTCTCATGAGAGCACGTTTTCGCAGTGTAGACCGCCGGGAGGGTGTGTCGTGAGCACTGCTATCCATGACCGATGCGTTTGTACTTCGTGGACACTCAAGCCGCACGGAGGCACCTCGACGTGGGGGTGCTTGCTGGTCGGGATGTCGTTGACCTGCTTGATGATCGAGGCGTTCTTGACGGCACGCCGGTCTTTCTTGACGAGGAGACGATGATGCCAGTCGAGCCCTTGTGCTCGTGGGCGCGGACCCTGTCGAACGCGGAACTGTCGCCGGCCACGATGAAGGACTATGGCCGGATCATCGCCCGGTTCGCAGACTTCCTGACCGGTCGAGGACGAGATCTCCTCATGGCTACCGAGTCGGATGTACTGGCATACAAGAAGGTTCGCACCAGGCTCCAGGAACGACCCATCGGCGGTTCGGCGTGGAAGAAGGAAGCTCAACTGCTCGACCAGTTCTACAAGTGCCTCGTGTCGGCGGGGATTCGGAACGATCTTCCGGTCCGGGCCCTCGCCCGCGGACGGAGCGCTTTGGCACCAGCGATCAAGCAGCGGATGGACATCCGACACCTGACGTTGGCCCAGTACCGGTATTTCCGCGACGTGGGGCTGGGCGGGCAGCGCTCCGACTCCACAGTGGACACCTTGTTCCGAGGTTGGTCACCCCATCGGAACAAGGCTGCGGCTGATCTTGCCTTGGGAACCGGGATGCGGTGGCAGGAATGGGCGACCGTGCTCTTGCCCGAGCTGGGCATCGACGTCGGGCACCCGGTCGACCAGGTGGAGTTCAGGGTGCAGGCGTGCGCGAAGTACGGCAAGGCCCGCAACATCTACGTGCCCGAGGAATCGATGCGAGCTCTGGAGCTCTATCTGTTGTTGGAGCGGCCTGAGCAGGCCGCACGATCCGCAGCACGGCTGCAGCAGCGTCATCGGGACCTGTTCGTGGTCTCTCGGATCGACCACGCTTCCTGACGGATCTCGGGCCAGCTGGACGGACTCAAGCGCGAGTTCGTCATGTCCGCGATGAGTGCCGACCTCCGGCGGATCACCGTCCGCGAAACGAGCGCCGGGTTGGAGGCCCTGACGGTGTTCATCTGCCACGGCGGGTTGATGCCGCGCGCGGACTCGTGGAAGCGGTATCGGCATGCGGCCTGGAGGCGCATGGTCGCGGGGGCTGGCGAGCGCACGCCGCTGCTCCCGCGCCGGCGCTGGCGCTGGCACGACCTGCGGCACACCTACGCGCTGCAAATGCTGAATTACCTGGAGAGCCTGATGGACGGCGACGAGCCCGACGCGGCCGCACGCCGCCGACGGCACCGGTCCTGGCTGTCCGGCCACGTCAAGCTGAACCCGCTGCTGATCGTCAGCCGACGGCTGGGCCACTCGGACCCGGGCACGACCTACGAGTACCTCGAATACACCGACGACCTGCTCAACGAGTTCGACGACGCGTTCCGCGGCTGGGTCGGCGACCTCGGACAGGAAGCGACCTACGCGCAGATCGCCTCGCACGCGCTCTCGTTGGAGGAAAGGAGGCCCGCCGATGCCTCGCAAAGGTGACTATGTCAGGGATTTCCCCGATCTCGAGGTCGAACCCGGCTCGTCGCGCGACAGCGGTCCTCATCGGAACGAGTGGGTGGTCGTCGCGTCGACGGCGACCAAGCGCAACCAGTCCAGCCGGATCGTGCCAGATCGTTACGCCTGTTCCGGGCTGGCGGCCGAGCTGGCCCAGGAATGGGTCGAGTATGTCGAGGCGGCCGGGCTCGCCGCCGGATCGGTGCAGTCCTATCGGCAGGCGATCGCGAGCTTCTGTGCCTGCGTCGACAACCGATTCGGCGCTGCCGCACCGGACGCGTCGCTGGAGAAAGACGAGCCAGATCTCGCGCGGGCGGTCGCGGCCTGGGAACGCTGGCTGCCCTCGAACTTCCCGGAAGGTTCGACCCGTCCTTCCATCCTGGCCGGCGCGATTCGCGTGCTGATCCGCAGGCGGGTCGAGCATCCGGAAAGGCCCGTGGCGGACGCGGTGATCGCGCTCGCCCGCGCGGGCAGCGGGGTTCCCGTCGGGGACTGCGGCGAACTGGACGAGTTCTCCCGCCAGGAGAAGCTCGAGCTGGTCCGGACAGCCTGGACGGCGGTGGTCGCCCTGGAGAAGCGCCTCGCAGGGGGATGGGAACTGGCCGCCGCGGGGCGGCATCCCGATCACGGTTGCTGGACGTCGATCCCCGATTTGCTCTGGGGCCTGGCCCATCAGGCCATCACGCCCAAGGACATCCACGATCGCCTGCCGGTCTCCACGTCCTGGCCCGCGCACCTGCGCGAGTGCGTCGGGCTGCCCGACGGACCGCTTCCACGCACTGCCAAGCAGTTTCTCAGCCGCTGGCTTGTCGCGCAGTTGTGGCCCAGCACGCTGGACTTGCACGCTTTCCGTGTCCTGCTGACCGACGCGACCGGCCGTGCTCCCGAGGAGATCGGCCAACTGACGGGCAACGACGTGGAGTTCGTCCCGAACGGCGTCCGGCTGACGCTGGTGAAGAAGCGGGCCCAGCGCCGCTACTACCGCTCGTTCACCGACAAGCCCGTCGACAGCGTCGGCGGTGTGGTCGAGACCGAGGACTTCCGGAACCTGCCGCGACGCGAACCGGGCGAGATCATCCGCCGGCTGATGGGCGTCACCGAGCGAGCGCGGCAACGGACTGCCGACCCGGAGGGCAAGCTGTTCGTCCGGGCCGTGGTCGACGTCGGTCTGCGGTTGAAGTTCGCCGAGTGGAATCCCGAGGCACCGCCCGTCCGGTTCAGCGTCTGGCTGCGGGAGCACGAGGTCACCGTTACCGGCAAAGCCGATATCAGGCGGTTGCGCAAGTCCACCAAGGTCGAAAAGATCGCCGTCGCCCAAGGCCACATCCAGCAAGCCGCCGATGACCATCACGAACAGACCTTCCGCGGTCACTACGCCCAAGGAACCACGCTGCGCGTGATCTCCGCCGAAGTGATCAACGCCGCCCAGCAGCACTGGTTCGACCAAGCCGTCCACGGCCCCACCGTCCTCACCGAGCAGCCCGGACCGACGCGAGAGGACACCGAACGCCTGCATAGCCTCGGCCTGACCGACCAGCAGGCCGACGACCTGATGCACGGCCAGCTGGACATGGGCGTGACCCACTGCTCCGATCCCTACGACTCTCCCTACAGCCCTCGCGGCGAGCTATGCGCAGTGGCGCCGCTGCACTGCCTGGAATGCCGCAACGCCTGGATCCTGCCCAGCCAGCTTCCCCAGCTGCTGCTGTTCGCCGACCACCTCGACCGGCTGCGGCAACGGATGGCGCCGGCACGGTTCACCACCGTCTGGGGCCAGTCCTGGACCAACCTGCACGCCGTCCTCGCCGAACGCACCGAGGAAGAGATCGCCCTGGCCCGCGAACACATCGCCGGAAGCGACGTCTCCCTCACCTTGCCGTTGGCCGCACACGTGGAGTTCGACGCATGACCCGACCCGCCGAACACCGGCTGCCCCCATCAGTTTTCGCCCCTGACGAGCCCGTGATCCAGAGCCATCCGCTGCTGACCGGCGCGATCAGCCCGAGGTTCGGGCAGACCGACGTCTGGGACTTCAACGGCGTCGTCCGCCGCAACGCCAACCTCCCGGAATGCGGGTGGAGAGCGCGTTTCAACAAGGCGCTGGACGATCCACAATGGAATCTCACGGCACGCGAGCTGGCCATGATCATGGCGAACCCGCGACACGACGCCGTCATCGACGCCCGCGTCCACCTCCCGCCCACGCCCTGCGACCTGGGCACCGTCATCGGCGCCGTTTCGCGTCTGCGCCTGCTCGCCCGCTGGGCACAGGACAACGAGTTGCCCGCGCAACTGCGCAAGTGGTCGGCGACCGACTTGCGGCGCTACATCACCAGCCGCGGCAACAGCGGTCTGACCGCAGGAACCGTGAAGAACCACATCTTGCTGATCAAACGCCTCCACGAGATCGGCCCCGCGCTGAGCCTGGGCGGCCCGCCGACCGACCCCTGGCGCGGCATCAGCGCGCGCAAAGCGGCCGACATGCCGCCGCCAGGCCACCTGTCCACTCCCGTCATTCCGCCCGAGATCTGGTTCCCGCTGACCAAAGCCGCCTGGCGTTACGTCCGCGCCTTCGCCCCCGATGTCCTGCGCGCCTCCCGGCGACTCGCCGAACTCCGGGTCGCTCTCGCACGGCCGTCCAGCTCGCGAGGGAACATGCACCACCTGCTGGAGGACTACCTCGCCGACCCGACGAACCCGATCCCCATACACGCCAAGCGATACACCGTCGCACACGAACAGACAAGCGAGGCGATGGTCAACTGGGACGTGCTCAGGCTGTTTCTGGGCAACCGGGCCACCGACAACCTGTTCGCCCGGACAAGCCTGGGAACGCAGCGTCGGGCTCGCGTCCTCGACGCCGTGCACGCCGGGCACCGAACGACCACCGGTCTCATCGACGACCTCGCCCGCACAACCCGCCCGGACGGCACCACCGGTCCCTGGCACCCCGGCTTGGACCCGCGCGAGATCCACCGGCTGCTCCCGAAACTGCGCGACGCGGCTTTCTGCCTGGTCGCCGCGTTGTCGATGATGCGCGACAGCGAAATCCACGAAATCTGCCGCGGCGCCGTCGTCGACCACTTCAACGCACCAGCGATCGCGTCGTCCCTGGACAAAGGACATCCCGGCAGGCCGGGGAAATACTGGTGGATCACCGCTCCGGTCGCGGAAGCCATCGCCGTCGCCGAGGCTGTTTCGACCCACCACGAGCGCGTGTTCGCGCCCATGAAGCGCTCGACCGACACCGCCGTCCACGGCGACCGAATGATCGACACCTTCATCGGCACTGTCAACGCCGATCGCGACTGGACCGGCTTGGACGAGATCCCCGCCGGCCGCGTCCGGCCGCACATGTTCCGCCGGACGATGGCGATGCTTACCGACCAGTTCCCCGGCTCGGAAGTAGCGCTGGGCTTGCAGCTCAAGCACGTCGCGGCACGGGCGCTGGCCAACCGCACCACCCAGTCCTACGCCGCGTCCGACTCCAGCTGGGCAACGTTGCTCGACAGCGCGCTGGAGGCGAACCGGTTCCGCCGATTCACCGACCTTTACGGCATGCACAAAGCCGGCCAGCAGATCGGCTACGGCCCCGGCGCCGACCGAGTCAAAGAAGCGTTCGACGAGATCCTCGCGACGGTCCACGCTCGCGGCGGAGACGCCCGCGTCGAGACCGACCTGCTTCGCAAGAGCCGCATCACCATCCGCTTCGGCGCGCTCAACAACTGCCTGTTCGACCCGGCGAACCCCACCGGAGCCCTCTGCCTGGAAAACGCCACCATCCCCGACGGGCACTCCGGCCCGCTGCACGAACGCTGCCGACCCGACCGTTGCCGCAACAGCATGATCGGCGTCGAGCACCTCGCCATCCACGACTCGCACCGGCGCACTCACCTCAAGCTCCTGGACACCCCGAGCCTTCCTCCCGCGCGCAAAGCCCTTATCCGCCGCGAGATCGACCAGGCGACCACCATCCTCGACCGCGCCCAAGGAAAGAACCAATGACCACCGCGTCCGACCGCACCCTCACCGAGGACGGCGTCACCGCAGCAACCGCCCGAGCACTACGAACGGCCATGCACCGCCTGCTCACCGGAACCGCGCGCCACACCGACGGACAGCTGACCAAGCAAAACTTGTGGAAAGAAGCCCGAGTCAGCCGCGCGACCATGAACCGCGCGCACCATCCTCGCGGAATGGGACGACCAGGTCGCTCAACGCAGCACCGCAGATCCCGAAGCCTCCCGCCGCGACGAAGAAATCCACGAACTGCAACAAAAACTCGCCACCCAAAAGCGCGAATACACCGACCTCCAACGACGTCTCGACGCCGCCACCACCGCAATCGCCGCACTGCACCACGACAACACCCTGCTCCGACAAGAACTCGCACACCACCGCGCTGACGTCATCCCCATCCGCCCCACAGCCAGTCAGTGACCTAACTCACAAGCCCTGCTCGACGGCTCCGCGCAACTCCGCAACCCGACGGAGGACCACATGCCATGTCTCGTGAGACACACAAATCATCAAGAACACGATTCCGGGGACTTCTTCAGTGACGCTCATCTGTCAGCCTGGCTGCGCGTCATCGCTAGCGCGCCGACCACCAGCTTTTACGCCTACACAAAGGAAGTATCCGCATTTCGGACGCTCGCTGAACCAGACCCGCCGCGCAACTTCTGGTGGGTCTACTCCTACGGCGGCAGGCAAGACGACCAACTCAACCCGTCGACAGACCGTGTCGCAGACGTCTTTCCGGACGCCAGTGCGATCACCGAAGCCGGCTGGCACTCGCAAGAAGAGTTGGACTTGCTCGCCGTCCTGGGACCCACGCCCGTCGGCATTCCCGCCAACAATATCGCACGCTACAAGGCTCTCCAAGCAGGTCGCCGGTGGAGCCACTGGCAGACCGCGGTCAACGCCGCTCGCCGCGACCGGATCGAACGAGCCTCGCGAACCAAGAGGAACCCGTTCCATGAACCCTGACAACCCTCCCGTTCCCGCATGGCTGTCCGGCCGGCCGCTCGTCGGCGGACTAGTCGTGCCGTGGATAACGCCGAAACTGCCAGACGGTCGATACGTGTTCGGCAGTATCGAGCAGACCTACGCCGAACAGGCCCTCGTGCACCGATTGTGCGGCGTGTGCGGGCACCGTCTCGCACCCCATCCTGTCGTCCTTCTCTTGCGGGCGTCCGATCTTCCTCGGCAATGCACGAGCGAACCAGCCCTGCACCCGCAATGTTCGGCCTACACTGCCGTCGCTTGTCCCATGGTCAATGGAACGCTCGCGACCTACCGCACCACACCCGTACCGGGCGTGCCTGTAACAGCGGGCTCTTCGAGTCGTCGCGGTGCTCGGGCCGAACGTTGGTTTTCGGTGTGGCTGGACGATTACCACGTCGTCGTCGACCACGGTCATTTGGCGGCCTCGTACCGCGGCGAACACCCGCTGCGGATCCGCCCGATCGCACGGCAGCTGCGGTGACGGCCTGCCGCGCACATCGCCCTCTCGGTGCCCGCGCGTTCGTTTTCCGCGCGGGCACCGAGAGGCGAAACCCCTGCTTTCCAACACGTTGACGCACGCCACTGCCACACGCACGACAGGCCTTCTCGACAGGAGTATCTCCGATGATCTCGCGCGCCGGCTACGACCCGACCACCCCGGATCCCGCCAAGGTTGAACAGCTTCGCGCGCGAGCCGCTGAGGCAGAGCAGCTCGCCGTGCTGCGGAACGCCAGCCTCGAAGAAGTCGCGGGTTACGCCGAGCAGTTGCGCATCTATGTCGCCGACTTCACCGATGACTCGTACACCCAGTTCAGGGCAACGTCGTACCCGCCGAAGGGTCCGCACGACGTCACCGAACGCATGAACAGCCTCGCGGAAACACTGGCGCGCGCCGCCGCCGGATACGCCCACGCGCGCAGCAAAGACATCGACTGCCCACGAATCGCCGACGATCTCGCCGCCCGTGGATGGATCTCACGCCCTGACCGCACACTGCCTCCGCTTGACGAACTCCGCGACGCGCGAGGCTACCGTCGCGGATGCGTCCGGGGAGCAGAAACTCTCACCTTGTGGTTCACCAGCCCGGGTTCCCTGGCGTACGCCAAATCCAGTGCCCACGGCACCCTCCGAACCGCCGCCGAGGTGCGAGCTGTGATCAGCGGCTGAACCGATCACCATCGCGTCCCCCGGCTGTCCCGCGATTTCTCTGGAGGAACCGACCATGCCATCACAATCAGAACTGCACGCCCGCCTCTACCTGCTCGGCGCCGCAGAACCACCGGCACCCAACGTCCACTGCTATGTCACCGACGTAGGGCCGGTCGAAGCTGCTGAACAGATCTGGCAAGGCACCGCCCCTGCCGCCGTCCTCAACGAGATCGCTCGGTCCGACGCGGTGATCAACGACGATCTGCACGCTCTCGACTCAGGCACTGCGCGCCTGGTCACGCCCGAAGACGACGACTGGCCGATCGTCCGGTTGACGGGCCTCGCCGGCGCTCCCCTTGCCCTTTGGGTGCGCGGAAACGGCAGCCTCGCCGACCTCACCCGATCTGCAGTCACGATCACCGGTACCCGCGCATCAACACCGTACGGTCACACCGTCTCCGCGGATCTCGGCAACGAACTAGCCCGCGCCGGTGCCACGGTCATCAGCGGCGGCGGCTTCGGGATAGATGAAGCCGCACACCGCGGTGCCCTGGCCGCCGACGGCACCACCATTGTCGTGCTTGCCACCGGCGTCGACCAGAATTACCCGTTGTCCCACGCGCGGCTCTACCAGGCCGTGATCGAAGAGGGCGGACTTCTGGTCAGCGAATATCCCATCGGCACTCGCCCTGCTCGCGTCCGGTTTCACGCAAGCTGCCGACTGCTGGCAGCCCTTTCGCAGGCGACTGTCATCGTCGAAGCCGGGCAGCGCAGCGGCGTGCTTGCCGTCGCCCGCGCTGCCGGTGAACTCGGCCGCATCGTCTACGGAGTGCCCGGACCGATTCACTCCGCCGCGTCCGCGGGCGTGAACGAACTGCTCCGCACGCAAGCCGCCGAGATAGCCACCTCGGCCGAACACATCACCCTTTAGCAGATTGAGGACGTCCTGCCCCAACGCTTCTCGACACAGCCGGTCCTATTCAAGATCCAGCCCAGCTACCAAGAAGCTAAGGCTCCCAACGGCACTGAGAGAAACAGTCGTATGCGGCGAACCAGTGCAGGTTCTGCGCCGACGCGACGCCGACAGCCGTAAGCCGCACCAACAGTAGCGAGGGCGGTGCGCGGCGGGTGTCTGCACCGACCACCAGTCGGCGACCACGCCCACCGCACACCGCCCTCGCTCTTCGGGACGCGGCCCACGCCCGTGGGCCGCCGGCACCGCCGGCCCACGCCTCCCTACCGCCGCTGCTCGAACAACAGCCGGGCGAGGGGTGGCTCGCGCCCGAGGAGTCACGATTGGCTACCACAACCCAAGATGAGGACGTCTGCATTCATTGCGCTACCGAAGTAGTTCCCGGGTGCACGCGTACTAACGTCGACGACGAACTCGTCTGTGACGATTGCACGCCACTGTACTATTTCCGATGCGATAACTGCGCGCACATCTTCCGCGTGCTGCTGACCGTCGAGGACGACAGCGAGTCGCTGTGCGACGACTGTGCCGCGGATGCCGGATACCACGAGTGCCTTGACTGCACATACCTGGTGCGCGGCCGCGCCCGGTGTACCGACTGCGCCGACCGACTGCTGGGGTCTTGGGACGACCACGTCTACAGCTCCGACTACAAGCCATACCCGCGATTCCACGGCACCGGCCCGCTATTCCTCGGGATGGAACTGGAAATCAACACCCCAGACCGCGACACGCAGCTCTGCCAACTTTGCGAAGACCGGCTCGGCGGATTGGCCTACCTGAAAGAGGACGGCTCGATCACGGTCGGGTTCGAGCTGGTGACGCACCCGATGTCGCTTGCCTGGGCGCAGGACAACTTTCCCTGGAGTCTGCTCGACGAGCTGGCGGCCCGCGGCTGTCGCACGACCGACGACGTCGGGCTCCACATCCACGTCAGCCGGGAGGCGTTCGACGGTCGCAGCCACGTGTTCCGGTGGATGAAGTTCATCTACCGCAATGCCGCCAAGGTGCAGCAGCTCGCGCGCCGACAAGATTCGAGCTGGGCACAGTTCTCCCCGCGTGAGCGCGCGGGCATCAAGGAGATTTGCAAGGGCGACCACAACCGGCCTCGTTACTCGGCGATCAACGTGCAGAACGATGACACGTTCGAACTCCGGATGTTCGCCAGCAGCATCAAGCCCCAGGAGGTGCAGGCCGCGCTCGCGTTCGCCGATGCCGGTGTCCGCTACACCCAGCAGCTGACGCTCAGGGCCATCGTCCGCGACGACGGCTGGTCTTGGGACGCGTTCCTCGACTGGGCAGCAGACCGGCCGGAGTACGACGTCCTCTCGCGCGAATGCGAGGCACTCGCGTGTGCATGCTGACCTACCTTCCGGCCGGAGTTCTGCCTGACGCTGCGGCCTTGGCCAACGGTGCCGAACTGAACCCGCACGGCCACGGCTACGCGGTCGTCACCGCACAGGGCATCATCGTCGGCAAGTCTTTCGATTTCGCGGAATCGCTGGAGACGTTCACCCGTATTCGACAGGAACACTCCGGTGGACCGGCGTTGTTCCACAGCCGGTTCCGCACGCATGGGAAGACCTCAGAGGCGAACATCCACCCGTTCAAGGTCAACCTCAGCTCCAGCACCGTGTTGGCACACAACGGTATTCTTCCGGCGAGCGTCCAGCCCACCCGCCGTCAGAAGAAATCCGACACCCGGATCTTCGCCGAAGACTGCCTGGGCAAGTCGATCTCGGACGACTTCGACAATGAAGCCACGCGCTTCGTCCTCGAACGCTGGCTCGGTCCGTGGAACAAAGTCGTTGTGCTCACGGCAGACCCTCGCTACTCCGCGCAATCCTATCTGTTCAATGAGAAGGCCGGCATCTGGGACGACGGGATCTGGTACTCCAACTCCGACTTCCAGCCTCTCGTGCCGGTGGCCCGAGGCGCGTTCAGCGGAATGTGCATCGCGTGCGACAGCATGGACTCGGCTGATCTCAGAGGGATCTGCGTAGTCTGCGGCAGCTGCGTCGAGTGCGCGTCGCTTCCCGGTTGCTGTGCACGCTGGTGCCCTCGCATCTGGGCGCTCCCCCTATGCGAAGAGTGCGGACTTCCAGCCGACGAATGCGAATGGCCCACGGAGACCGACAAGACAATGCAACTCGCGCTGCCAACCTCGGTGCCTGTATCCACGATAGCCGGCCCGCCGATGCGCCTGTACCGGCGAGACAACACACGCTAGCGCAGCGCACCGGGCACAGACCGGATCGCTGATCCCCGCGCCAACCAGGCGGAACCCCATCACGTCATCGCGTCCGCAAAGGACCTTCCGACGGTTCCGCCTGGTTGGGCGCAGGCGATCCGCCCATGCCCGACGGCTGCGCTCGAGCACGCCCGTCCCGCAAGGGACAACCGCGCCGTCAGTCACGGCGGCGCTGAATTCCTTCTGCAAGGAGCTTGGATGCGCACCACCAGCGACCTCACCGCCGAACCTGATCACGCAGAAACCGCCGAGGAGACCGTGCCGATGCAGCGCTCGATCCTCGGCCCCGCCGACGAAGAGGAATTGGCAGCGTGGGAATCCCAGTGGGGACACGAAGTCGACACCATCGTGCACGCCGACCCGAACGAGATCGTGCTGGAGGACAACGTCCGGTCGCTCCAGGTGAAGACTCGGGCAGCGACGGTGCGCAACTACCAGCAGTCCGGCGTCACTACTGCCGCGAACGGATACCGGTCTACGGACGGCACGATCGTCGTCAGGTCCGGGCAGCGGCGCGTCCTGCACGCTCGCAAAGCCGGCACGACCGTGCCGGTCTGGATGCACCTGCCCCCGCAAGGCGACGACCAGGCTCGTGAGATCGACCGGGTCCTGGAGCAGCTCGACGAGAACGACCACCGAGAGCCGCTCACACACCAGGAGAATACCCAGGCCTACCAGTACCTTATCGACCTGGGAATCTCGCCGACCAGGCTCGCGCGGCGACGCGGTCAGCGGCGCAAGGTCGTGCAGGAAACTCTCGCCGTGGGGTCCAGCGAGCTGGCGACCAAGGCCGGCGACCGCTACGGACTGACCCTCCCGCAGCTCGCCGAGATCGCGTGGTTCGACCAGCAAGGCAGGACCGAGCAGGCGAAGGAACTGATCCTCACGGCCAACGAGCGGCCGCGCAACTTCGAGATGCTGGCGCAGAAGTTCCGCAGCGACCTGCGGGAAGCCGAGATCCGCCAGGAACTCGTGGACGCCGTGACCGCAGAATTCGACGCCGCCGACGTCACGGTGCTGGCCGAAGACAGCGACGAAGCCGACGCCGCGCTGCCCTTGATCGACCTCCGTCCCAGCCCGGACTCGCCCTGCGGAACCGAACTCACGGCCGACGAGCACGCATCCTGCCCGGGTCACTGCGTACGAGTGGGACGCCGGTATCTGCGAGACGATGAGGAGGACCCGCACGGCATCGGCTATGTCATGGTCGCTCCCTATGCGTGCCACAACTTCCGCGCACACGGGCATGCGCTCCGCTGGGCACCGGACAACCGCGCCGACGCCCCGGCAGAGAACGATGACCGTGACGCAGAAGTGCAGTGGAATCGCGCGCAGTGGCGGTGGTTCCGGGACAATAACAAGCTGTGGGATGGCGCCAAACCCAAGCGGCTCGATTGGCTGAAGTCCTTCGCCGTGCGTCCCCAGGTCCCGACGGGCCTGCAGAACTGGATCGCGATCCAGAAGGTGAACGGGGACAAGCCTCTGGTCCGTGCGATGGAACGTGGGCACACCCTGGCTCGTGATCTCCTCGGCGACGAAGATCTCGCCGCCTACGCCGGGCGGCTGAGCGCCAAGCAGGCGACCGCGTTCGACGCGTTCTTGACCCTCGCCGCGCACGAAGAAGCGCTGCAGCGCGACCGCAGCCCTTGGCGTGCGCCGACACACCTGCAGCAGCAGTACCTGCAGACGCTCCAGGACTTCGGCCACACCCTGTCCGACATCGAGCTGAAGGTTCTGACACCGGACGACGAGGCCGAGGCCGTTACTCGGCTTCTCGAGGAACAGGACAGCAGCGAGGTGGGCGTCGACGACGACCCGGACACGGCGCTCACGCCCGCCGACGACCAGACGACCGACCACGACTGATCTTGCCGAGCAGCGCGGCGGCGGGCGCCGCATTCGCATCCGCCGCCGCGTTCCGCGGCCATGTTTCCCTGCACGACGGGAGCCGACCATGCACCCTTCCCGAGTTCACCTGGCACTGCCTAGCCGACCGGACCTGACCTTTCCCTCGGTCGAAGGTCCCCGTCGGCTTCTGGCCGCCGCGCTCTGGTGCGCAGCGCGAGGCTGGGCGGTGTTCCCGCTCAAGGCCGGACGCAAGATCCCGGCGGTCGAAGGCTGGCAGCAGCGGGCCACCAGGGACCCCGCCACCATCATCGGCTGGTGGCGCAGTCATCCCGCCGACAATGTCGGCATCGCCTGCGGCCCCTCCGATCTCCTTGTCCTCGACCTTGACGCGCCGCGCGCCGCCGGAGATCGAGAACTCCTGCACGGGCGCGATGTACTGGCAAATCTCGCGTACAAAGCCGGTCAGCCGGACCCGGCGGGCACGTTCACGGTCAGCACCCCCGGCGATGAAGAGAGCGAGCACCGATACTTCCGGCAACCTCCCGGCCAAAGCCTTCGCAGCTCGGTCGGAACGTCGCGGCGAGGGTTGGGGCGCCTCGTCGACACTCGCGGCTATGGCGGCCTCGTCGTTGCGCCCGGCTCGGTCCTCGATCACCGCGGACAGCTACAGGCCTACACAGTGCTCCGCGATCTTCCGGCTGCACCGCTCCCGCAGTGGCTCGCCGACCGGTTGACGCCGCCATCACCTCCGCCCATCCCCGCGGGACCCGCTCCCCCGGCGGCGGATCCGCAGGTCGCGGCATACGTCAAGGCTGCGATAGCCGGGGAAAGTCGGCGGGTGCGCGAAGCGGAGGTGGGCGGACGGCACGAAGCGTTGCTGACTGCTGCGAGATCCCTCGGCCAGCTCGCGGCCAACGATTGGATCAGCGACGCCGCCATCACCGAGCAACTCGTCAATGCGGCACGTCGGCACCTCGACGTCGACGACTTCGACTGGGCTGAATTGACCACCACGATCAGAGACGGCATCGCCTACGGCCGCCGATGGCGACGCCAGATCCACCCGCGCTGACGACCTGTCCAGCCTGTCGCGCAGATCCCCGCACCGGAGATTCCAGCACGCCCGCCCGGGCCCGGCCGTCCTCGCATCGTTCGCCGGGCGAGGCGAAAGCCGGGCCCGGCCGCGCGCGCTCAAGCGAACTCGTCCGGCGATCAACGCCGGACGCGCAGGAATCCTTCACGAACAGCTAAGGACACCAATGGACTCCTCTAACGCCACTGGGCGGTTTCTCTCGTCCGTCCCGGCAGTCCTCGGGTTCTACCCAGAAGAATCACTCGTCGTCATGTACTTGAAGCCCGCTGACGACGGACGCCACCTCGTGGGACTCACGATGAGGCTGGACCTCCCCGAGTTCGCCGCAGCACCGGAAAAATGGAGCGCCCAGACGGCTGCGCCACTCCGTGCCCAGCATACCGGCGACGTAATGATATGTGTGGTCTCCGACCGCACAGAACCCTTGCAGGACAACGACCTCCCCTTCCACAACGAGATCGACGTCCTGACCGCCACGACCACGGCCGCCGGGCACAACGTCCGGGGAATCTACTTTCTCCCGAAATTCACCGAAGGAGCCCGGTGGCACTGTTACTGCGGGAGGCCGGGCTGCGGAGGAATCCTGCCAGATCCGCGGTCTTCGATGGGTGCCTTCTCAGCCGCAGCGAGCGGATTCACTGTCCAACCGTCTCGTCAGTCGGTCCAGCAGCTGTTCTCCCGTGCACCTGCCGCCGATCTGGAAACCGTTGGCGGCGCGACACGACGAACATTGGAACGGCATGAGGACACCCCATTGCCGTTTGCCGGTCGGCTTGCCGCTTTCGACGCAGCCGTCGTGGCAACCGGAGAAGGACAACTGCCTGCCGACCACGATCGGGTCGCGGATCTGATCGCTTGCTTCGCTTCGCCCCTATTCCGCGACGCATGCGTTCTGCCCCCGAAGGATCCGCGGCCAGAACTGCAACGGCTCAACCTGCTGCTCCATCTCAATCGCCTTGCGCCTCCGGAACTTCGCCGGCAGATCGGCACCGCGTTGGCGGTCGGATACTGCTTTGCCGGGGACTACCTGCACGCATCGATGGCTGGCGAGTCCGTCCAGCCTCCGACCGCGCTCGCGGAACTTGTCCGGACGATGGTCAACAGCGGCGTCGACCCGAAAGCGCTCGACGACCGATTCACCAGCTATTTCCGCTCCGCGCGCGACAGTGCCGCCCAGGTCCACACCGTCGGCGCACCAACTGACCGACGGCTGCCTCTTCATCGCCTCGTGCAGGACAAGGTTCGGCAGGTCGCCTCCGAGCACGATCGCCAGGACGATCGAGCGCTCCGAACACGCCTCGAACGAATCGACCGTGCAGTCGAACGTGCCGGATTCGGGCTCCCCGAACACGACGAGGACGTCGCGGAACTCGTCGCCAGCATGACCGCGCCGCCGGTATGCATCGCGGCGCTGGTCTCGCCGTCGAGCGGAACCGTCGACGCCGACAGGGTCGCGCTATTCCGTCTCCTGCAGACGGTCGCTCCGCCCGACTACGCGGCCAACATCGCCGGAGCTATCGCTGTGGCCGAACTGACCACGGGCGATCTCGTCCGCGCACGGGCCGCGGCGAGGTCCGTCGACCCGCCATCACTTCTCGCTGAAGCTGTCCTCCACGGGACGCTGACCTCGTCCGCGAAGGTCGTCGGCAACCTGATCGCCGACATCGCGCTCGCCGAACGTCATCGGCTCGAAAGCGCAGAACAAGCCTGAATTCCGGCGGGCACGGCCGAACCGCAAGCCGTGCCCGCCTCCGCATACGCCCTCCGTTGCCTCGCAAAGGAAGTCCCATGTCAGATCCCAAGCCCCCGAACCTCGACGCCGCCGGCCAGTTCCTCGCGAATATCCCGGCTATTGTCGGGTTCTACCCCGCAGAGGCAGTCATCCTGCTCCATCTCCGTCCTGGCGACGACGGCCTCGACCGCGTAGGAGTGACGATGCGGCTCGGCCTCGCCAGCCTCGCCGCCGACCCGGCAGAGTCGGGCAGGACGGTGACAGGCCCGCTCCGGGCACAACCCACCGGAACTGTGATCGCAGTCGTGGTGTCCCACCTAGGCGATGCCGATGCCGAATTGCCCTTGCGCGCGGAAATCGACATTCTCGCCTCCGCGATCACCGAAGCTGGCCATCGGGTCAGGGCAGTCTTCTTCGTCCCGGAGTTCCGCGAGGGTTCCTGGTGGCGCAGCTACTACGACAGGTCAGGGACCTCAGGAATCATGCCCGACCCGACCACGTCGCTGATCGCGATCGCCTCCGCGGATTCCGGGGTCACCATCCAGCCGAGCCGTCAGGCGATCGAAGACCTGTTCCGCCGTGCATCGACCGATGAGCAGGAACGAATCGCGCGTGCGACACGGATCGCAGCCGCACGGCAACAGGAGGCCCCCGAGCCGCTCGCGAAGCGGATCGAAGCCTTCGACGCTGCAGTCGCCTCGGCCGTCGACGGCGAGTTGCCAAGTGCCGACGAAGACATCGCGAATCTCATCGCCAGCTTCTCCTCACCGCTGTTCCGTGACGCCTGCGTTCTTCCTGCGGACGGCCGACACCCCGAGCGCCAGCGCGTCCAGCTGCTGCTGCACCTTCACCGGCTGGCCCCCTCAGCGGAACGTCGCGAGATCTCAGGTGTCCTGGCCGTCGGGTACTACCTGCTTGGCGAATACCTGTACGCGGAAATCGCCACACAGCAAGTCACAATTCCCACCTTGCACGCGGTTCTAGTCGCCAGGAATGTCCAGCGGGCAATCAATCCCTTCGCCCACCGCGGCTCCTTCGCTGAGTACTTCCGCTCCGCACGCTCCGCTGTCGAAAGGACGCGGACGGTCGGTAGCGAATCCGAACGTGATCCCCGCCTGTTGACGCTGGTGGACGAAGCAAAGCGGCAGATCCGGGCTGAACTCGACCGCAATGACCTCCGGGCGCTCAATGCTCGAGTCAACCGCGTTGACTCTGCGGTCAATGCGTGGTCGGTCGGTCGACATCCTCAGTCCGACGAGGAACTCGCCGGACTCGTCGCCGCGGTGGCTTCGCCGCGGGTTGGCCTGGCGGTCCTGCTCCCTTCGGCCGGGCACGACACGGATAGCAGCAGGGTCTCGTTCTTCCGCTGCCTTTTCGAGGTCAGCCCGCTCGACTATGCGAGCGACATCGCAGCCGCGCTCGCCTTCGCCGAGTGCACCCAAGGGAATTTCGAAGCGGCGCGAGCTGCCATATTGGCCATCGACCCGCCGTCGCCTTTCGCCGAGAAAATGCGAGCGCGAACCTTGGATCCCTCCGGCGGAGACCTCACAGTCATTATTGCGAGCCTGGCGCGTGCCGAACGTCGCAGTTTGCTGGACGGCAGCGAGTGAGGGTTGAACACTGAGCGACAAGTAAAAGAAGGCGGACTGTCAAATAGCTGGAGGCACCGCAATCACCGCCGCAGGAAACCTCACCTCGGATCAGGACCTTCGCTTCACTCCGTCCGGTGCGCCGGTCGCGGACTTCACCGTCGCGTCCACCTGCGCACGCTCGACCGGCAGACCGGCGTGCGGAAGGACGGCGACCCGCTGTTTCCTCCGCTGCAACATCTGGTGGCGGGCCTTGGCGATACCGTTCCGCAGCATTCGACGCCTGACCTGGCAGACTGTCGCCCATGTCCTCGTCGCAGGAGCCAGCTGACGGCACCGGTCCTTCCGCCGTGCGCGACGTTGCCCGTAGTCCGGACAGGGGCGCGCAGCCGACGAAAAGGCCGATGCTTCGCCCGATCCCCCGATGGGTGCTTCGTGTCGGGATTCCCGTGATGATTCTTGTGGCGATCGGGACAGTGTGGCTATTTCTCGGAGTCGGCGCAGGGCGCGACCAGCTGGACGCGGTCCGAACCGGTGGCACGATCGGCGTCGGCCTCGGCGGAGCCGTGGCGTTGTGGCTCGCAGTACGTAAGCAGAGGTCCAACCGAACTGGACTTGTTGCAGAAGTACGAAGCTCACGAATTCGCCGAACGCACCGCCGCCGAAACGCTCAAGCATCAGCAACAGGTGGCCAAGGATGCACGTGAGGACGCGACTGGGCGTCGAATCACCGAGTTGTATGGCAAGGCTGCCGACCAGCTCGGATCTGAGCACTCAGCGGTCCGGATCGCGGGCCTGTACGGGTTGGAACGCTTGGCGCAGGACCACTGCGATCCGCGCCTTCGGCAGATGATTGTCAACGTAATATCCGCGTACCTGAGGATGCCGGCCAGGCAGCAGACTGACGAAGGACTCCCTGCGGACGAGCAGGAAGCCGCGGTGCGCTCTATTGCGTTGGACATTCTTTTCAAGCATCTCGGTGGCGTGCCTAGGCGCGGAGTTTGGACCGAGCATGATGACTACTGGGGCCTGTTGGATCTCAATCTATCCGAAGCGTCGCTGCCGGACTTCAATTTCACGGGATTCCGACTGCGATCCGCACGATTTGACGGAACCGACTTCACCGGGGCAGTTCTTTTCGGGAATGGAGAATTTGCCCGGTCTGCAAGGTTTTCGAATGCCAGATTCCGCAAGGGAGCGGACTTCAACAACCTACAGGTTGCGCACCGTGCCCACTTTGACTACGCCAGATTCGATGGTCAGGTTCTATTCTATAACTGTCAATTCACCCATACCATACTACTCCCTTGGGCAAAATTTGACGCCCCGCTAGCATTCGAAAATTGCTATTTTGCGAGGGCGGCTCACTTTTATCGCGCCGAATACCGGGGCGGCATCGAGATTCTGAATAGCGAGCTTCGCGGGACACTCTCGCTTGGGGGTGCTCAAATACATTCAAGAATTCATCTTGCGGGAAACGAGTTTTCTGACCTTGATTCCTTGGATGCCAACTATACCGCCGGCGAGACCAACAGGATTCCCCCATGGGTTACGCTAGGGGAAGGTGAATATAATATTGACCACGAGCTGCCGGACGGACTTGTGGTTGAGGCTACGGCCGAGCGGCCAGGTGACGATTCTGCGCATAAGTGGGGCAGGTTGGTACACATCACCGAGTGATGTCACCTTAACGCCCTGGCGAGCCCATGGACCTTCTACGAGATGCCCCCCATCGGAGGAGTTCACCAGGAAGTCGGTCGTCTACCTCAATCACCAGACCCGCGGCACGTTCGTCCACGGCCAGGCAGACGACTACCTCCACGCGGCGAACGAACTCGAACGAATCGCCCTGCCCGCGGCGGAATCAACCGCAGCGCTGCGAAGGTTCGTTGCCGGAGCAAGCCTCCGCCACGTGACTCCAGGCCGCCGTGCTTCTCCCCGAAGCTGCGCGGCGGCCGGGTTCCATCGCGTTCTGCCGATGGGCGACAAGTAACGCATCACGCTGCTCATCCTCAGCCGTCACGGGAAACCACTTGCCCCGTGACGGACATCGACGTGCCACTGCCGCGACGCCGTCACCGGCCAGTCGTCCGGCGAGGGACGGGAGCGGAGCGCAAACAGCCCAGCACACCCCGGCCGGGGCTGTGAACACCGCGAAGCCTCGGCTTGTCCGTCCGGGTGAACCGGCGCTGCGGACAGCGAGCCCCGGCACGTTCCGCACAGCCGGTTCGCGCCGGACGGGCGAGCCGATCCGCGGCGTACCGGCCCCGCCCGGGGAGCGCTCCAGGCAGGTCGCGTTCCACACCACCGACCCTCACAGGAGGACACGATGGCCGGCGACACCGTCATCACCATCATCGGCAACCTCACTGCCGACCCTGACCTGCGGTTCACCGCGAATGGCACGTCCGTCGCGAACTTCACCATCGCATCGACGCCTCGTACATTCAACCGGTCCACCAGCGAGTTCGAGGACGGAGACCCGTTGTTCATGCGCTGCACGATCTGGAAGGAGAAGGGTGAGAACGTCGCTGAGTCGTTGAAGCGCGGCATGCGAGTGATCGCGCAGGGCCGACTGCGCCAGCGGACCTACGAGACCCGTGACGGCGAGTCGCGGACCGTCGTCGAGCTGACCGTCGACGAGATCGGTCCCTCGCTCAGCTACGCGACCGCGAAGGTCACCAAGGCCTCGCGGAAGACCGCCGCTGACCCGTGGGCCGCCGCACCGGCCGCCGAGGGCGAACTCGTCGGTGCCGGTGCCAGCACGGACTCCGATGCCCCGCCGTTCTGATCCTTGCCGGCCTTCGGCCGGAACGAACCCGGTGGGGTGGGTGGGCGGGGGCGGCCCGCCCCCACCGGGTGTGGGGGGGTTAGTAACGTGGGGCGACCCGAGCTCGGCAAGCCCCCCCGCCCGCCCCCCCTGGTTCTGTGCCTGCGCGGCCCCCCCCCCCCCCCCGGGGGGGGGGGGGGGGGGCCCCCCCCCCCCCCCCCCACCGGTCTGTCGTCGTGATCTCACGGAGGAACACCATGCGCTCGCAACGCGCCCGCGCCCGCGCCCCTCACGATTCGACAAACTGTTCCCGGCACACCGTGAATCCGGCCCGTCCTGAGACAGCGCGCGGACGCCTGCCCCCTGCCGACCGACACCGACTGGCCAGTCGTCGAGACTGGCAAATCTCCCCCAAACGGGCCGGTTTTCCGATCTACGCTCGGATGATGACCCGAATCGCCGCTGGACTTTCCGCACGAGGAATGGTCGATGCCGCCTTCTACGGCGTTCTCCTCGTCGCGGCAGTCTTCGGTGCCATCGCCCTGATCGCCGCCCCTGCGGCAGTCGATCTCATCCGCTTGCCGGTGTACGCAGCGCTCGGCGCAGCAGTTGGGTGGGCTGACTCGCGACGCACACGGCACCCGATCTTCCCGCGGATCGCTCAGCACACACGCGCAGCGGTCGTCTTCGGCGCGGGCATCGTGCCGTGCGTCCTCTCTATCGCGAAAGTGCAAGATCTCGGCTGGGACCAGCCAGTACTTGGGACCACCCTGTTCGTCGGCGGGTGCTCGTCGATTGCCTGGCGCGTTGCGGCCCGACGGCGACTCGCGCGCCGGAGGGCGCACTCTCGGACCGAGCGACGCGAGGCTGAGCCGGTTCAGCCGGGGTGACCACACACCGGTAGTTGGTGGGGTGGTGCGAGCGCTACGCGCT